>JBEQLM010000001.1:0-22928 GCA_040325975.1 Gammaproteobacteria bacterium
GGATTGTGCCACCAACAAAAATGGATGAACGTCAGTTGATGCAGGAAGGTATTTATAATATCTTCGGTAAAGCCGGTGCGCGAACTGAAATTCCAGGTTGTTCATTGTGTATGGGTAATCAGGCGCGTGTTGCGGATAACGCAATTGTGATGTCAACTTCAACGCGAAACTTCCCGAACCGTTTAGGTAATGATGCCGATGTTTATCTGGCATCTGCTGAGTTGAGTGCGGTGGCTGCAACCCTGGGTCGCATTCCAACAAAAGAAGAATATATGGAAGGCACAAAAAATATTGATACCTCATCTGCCGAGATTTATCGTTATTTGAATTTCCATGAATTAGCGGAATATCAAAACGTTGCAGATGGTGTTGAGGTAACGCTGTCCTAAACGCATGAAAACGATTCTATTTATCGCTGGCGGTGGTGCCATTGGCGCAGTCATGCGCTATGGTGCATCGCTGGGTGTGTATAGTTTGTTCGGGCGAGGTTTCCCCTACGGCACATTGTTTGTCAATGTTACTGGCTCTCTATTAATGGGCGTGCTCAGTATTGTTTTGTTAGAACGTTTTAACGTAGGCCCAGAATGGCGGGCCGCAATTCTTGTTGGATTGCTGGGCTCGTTTACGACTTTTTCTACCTTTTCATTGGAAACGCTCAATTTGTTAGAGCAGGGCGATATGATGAGAGCCATGGCGAATATCGCTTTCAGTATTATTGTATGCCTGGCTGCTGTTTGGGTGGGCGTGAGTATAGGAAGACAATTATGAATATAACGGTTGCACGAATTTATGTCACTGAAGGTCAGCATGTGCACTCGAAAATATTCGAGCGCCTGCACGATGAACACAAGGTAAAAGGCGTAACCATGTTTCGAGGTGTGGCCGGTTTTGGTGAATCAGGCGAAACCCATTCGAGCAGCCTGTTAGATATGTCTTTTGATATGCCAGTCGTTGTCGAATTTTTTGATGAAGACGACCAAGTACGTGCAGCACTTGAGTCCTTATCTGATTTGACTTCATTATGTCGTGTTATTACTTTTTCGGCAGAATCGCTTTAGTTTTTCTGCTTATCATTTAATCGGATAAAAAATAAAAAATGCTTGATCCAAAATTAATTCGTTCTGATCTTAACGCCGTTGCAGAGCAACTAAAAAAACGCGGTTATGATCTCAATATCTCAGCGATTGAAGTACTGGAAAAAAATCGTAAGGAATGTCAGGTTCGAACCGAGCAATTTCAGAGTGAGCGCAACAATCGATCAAAAATGATTGGTAAAGCCAAAGCTGCGGGTGAAGATATTCAGCCCTTGCTTGATACGGTTGCTGGTTTGGGCGAGTCACTGGATCTTGCTAAGAAGGAGTTGGAAGAAATTCAGAATGATATGGATGCAATTTTGTGGTCAATGCCTAACCTTCCGCATGAAAGCGTACCCGTTGGTAAGGATGAAAACGATAATGTTGAAATTCGTCGTTGGGGTGAACCAAAAACTTATGACTTTGAAGTTAAAGATCATGTTGATTTGGGTCTGGATAAAGGTCTGGATTTTGAAACAGCAACTAAATTGACGGGGTCTCGTTTTTCAGTCATGCGTGGTCCGATGGCAAAACTACATCGCGCTTTAACTCAGTTCATGATTGATTTGCACACTACGGAACATGGTTACGAAGAAGTATATGTGCCGTATATTGTCAATCGCGACAGTTTGCGTGGTACCGGCCAGTTACCCAAATTTGAAGAAGAACTTTTTTGTGTCGATGCTGAAGCGGGTTATTATTTAATTCCCACCGCTGAAGTACCGGTGACCAATCTGGTGCGCGATGAAATACTCAATGCAGAAGACTTGCCGATAAAACTCACCAGTCATACACCCTGTTTCCGTTCGGAAGCGGGTTCATACGGTAAAGATACGCGTGGCATGATTCGTCAGCATCAATTTGAAAAAGTTGAAATGGTGCAGTTGGTTAAGCCAGAAAACGCCTGGGATGCGCTGGAAGAATTAACCGGACATGCTGAAGCCGTGTTGCAAAAATTGGAATTGCCTTATCGTGTGATGAATTTGTGTACCGGTGACATTGGTTTTTCCGCAGCAAAAACTTACGACCTGGAAGTTTGGCTGCCAGGTCAAGATGCTTATCGTGAAATTTCATCTTGCAGTTGCTTTGTCGATTTTCAGGCGCGTCGTATGCAGGCGCGCTGGCGTAATCCAGAAACCGGTAAACCTGAACTGATCAATACAGTGAATGGTTCCGGTTTAGCTGTAGGCCGTACCCTGGTAGCTGTACTGGAAAACTATCAGCAAGCCGATGGCAGTATTAAAATACCCGATGTGCTGAAACCATACATGGGCGGTGTTGAGAATATTCCGGTTGCTTAATTGCTCAGCGAGTCTGTTTCTGTAACGGCAATAGACTTACTAAAATCAGCTATAAACGTATGATTGTATAAAATAAAACTCCAGTTCATACGACGCTGATTATTGAAGGCATCCGTTGCAGCATAGTTATCAATTTATCCTGAGTTTCCGATAACCACTCGAGGCATTAAAGTCGAAATTGAAAGATTCTTATCGTCAAAGTGATTATCCCGCTACAGGTTTATGTATTACTGTTTTAGAGACAGATGCTAAAAAATGGACATTCCATTACATATAAGTTGATCATATAGTTTTATCCTTACTAGCTTAAACTGTATCGCTCGCCTCCTAGGTATCCAGTATTGCACGTACCCGTTCTGCTAAATCGGCCCGGTTATAAGGCTTGCTGAGAAGGTTTTCATTAAAACGCGCATAACCATTGTGAGCCATCACCTTTTCGGTATAGCCCGAAGTCAGTAGCACTTTGAGCTCTGGTCGGTTGGTGGTAGCCTGCTCGGCCAGTTCATAACCGTTGATGCCGCCGGGCATCACCACATCGCTAAATAATAAATCAATGCTCGGCTCTTCATCTAGTCGTGCCAACGCCTGCCAGCCATCACTGGCGGTCAGTACCCGGTAGCCCAGCGCTTCCAGAGATTCCCGGGTCAGTTCCAACAGCAATGCTTCGTCATCCACGGCCAGGATGGTCTCCTGACCACGGGGTAGGTCCTCGGCTTGTTCATCATTCAGCTTGACCAGCTGCTCATCTCCATAAGCTCGAGGCAGGTAGAGCCGGAAGGTGGTGCCGATTCCGGGTTCGGAGTAGACATTGATGTAACCACCGGAGCGTTTGACAAAACCATATACCATGGCCAGCCCCAGACCGGTGCCCTTGCCCTGATCCTTGGTGGTAAAGAAAGGTTCAAAGATGAGTTCCTGCTGCTCTATTGGGATGCCTTCGCCATTGTCGCTCACCGACAGTTGTACGTATTGGCCCGGTCTGGCACCGGTATTTTGGGCGCAATAGGTGGTATCAAGGGTAGCGTTGCGGGTCTCGATGGTCAGGTGGCCATGGCCTGCCATGGCATCACGGGCGTTGATGCTTAGATTGAGCAAGGCATCTTCGAAGTCGCCAGGGTCGATCTCAGTTAGCCACAATTTATCGGCAAACTGGTGCTCCACCTCTACTTCAGGGGTAAGCGATCGAGCGAGCAGGCTCTCCATTTCGCCGAGCACCTGGTTGATATTGGTGACAGTCAACTGTGTAGCCTGACGCCGTGAAAAGCTAAGTAATTGCTTGGTCAGGTCTACAGCGCGTTGGCCTGCTTTGTTCATTGCTGCTATGCGCTTGAGGATTTTATCGTCGGCAGGCACCTGCTGTTCAAGCAGTTCTAAATTACCGAGGATGACAGCAAGGATATTGTTGAAGTCGTGGGCGATGCCGCCGGTAAGCTGACCGATGGCGTCCATCTTCTGGGATCGACGCTGGGCATCTTCGGCCTTTTTGCGTTCCGCCATTTCCTTCGAAATGGTTGCCGCCATATAATTGAAGGCTTCCGCTAATTGCCCAATCTCATCTTCCGATGTGACCTTTATCTGAACATCATAGTTGCCATCGCTAATAGCAAGGGTCTGTTCCTTCAATTTTTCCAATGGAGTAGAAATAGACCTTGTAATACGATGCACGATGACAATGATCAATATGAGAATCATCATTGCGCTCGCAGTAATAATTTTTTGGCTATCTGTCAGCAAGACCATAAACTGGTCTTGCTGCTCTATGACTTCACCAAATGATCGATTGTATTGTTCTGTTAATAAGGCTTCATTGGCTTCAGCATGAGCATGTATATTTTCCAAATAGTACTGAATAATGTCTTCCTTGCTTTTTCCACCTTGCCACATTTCAATAAACAGATTTATTCTTTCCGTGGATTCATTGATGCTATTTTTAATTTTCCTGAAATGCCTCAGCTCGCTATCATCTTTGTTGTATAAAACCTGACAATACTCGATATGCTTTCCAAGTTCCGTGGTCTGACCGGAAATTTCAGCGATGTGTTCTGCCATGATTAGAGGGGATTGAAGTTCGTGTCCCAGTTCCACGCCATGAATAACCAACAGAATTTCATTGATATCCAGCATTAAATTGTGATTTTTATGCAGAATCATCTGCACTAAATTTGCCTCCTTCATTGAGTTACCTATCTTGACGTCTACCAGGCCCTTAAAATAGTCGATAGCAAGAAAAAACGATGCCATGCTGGCGCCAAACAATAACAAGGTAACCGCGAAGGTATAATACAATTTCTTTTTAATGGTCATGATGTAATATTTCTAAATTGTGTTTCGTTATTTTCATGTGAGATGACCCGAACACCGTCAAAGCATTTTAGACACTTTCTCAAGTTTATTAAGAGATCATATAATCGAACACCTCAACACCATGTACCTCTTGAATAGTTAGTGCTGAGTAGCATCAATATTTGTAGCTCAGATTAGCACCACTATCTAAAACAAACCTGAAAAATGAATCATGTTTAAGATCTGAGAATTGTCTGCTTGATCTAAATCATATTAGAAGTGATATTGGATGTTGTAGATGTCAAAATTGATCATGAACCAGAGTGAATGGCCGCAATACGAAATATAGTCGAACACCTATTTGGCATCATTAAAGAATAGGAATATTACCTATACGAATAGTATTAAATTTGTATGTAGACTTGAAGAGGTAAAAAAATATTCAGACATAATCTGGTAATGAACTTATGTAACAATGCATGTGACGTTGTACAGGGAAAGGGCGCATCGCTATCGGTTTATAGAGTGTCAATAGTGTCGTAGCTGAGAGCTATTCACTAAACTTAAGATTGATCAAAGTTTTATTGTATAAATGATGTACGATCAATGATAAAAAAAGCAGGAACAGCGTCAGTTTGTCCACAATCTATAGCAATAAGAGAGAAGCCTATGACTAGAGTGGGAAAGTGGAATGTTTTATGCCTTTTAAAGCTGGCAGGTATTGCTGTGCTAGGCCTCATCTTGCTTGTTGATGAGGCAGGGGCGGATTCTGCCAGTGTAGTAACCACAGATAACAATACAACTCCCGGGACAGTCAAACCTGCCTTTTTGGTCGGCTTCGCACAGGATACTCTGGCCAATGACTGGCGTGCGCAACAAGTACTGGAAGTTGAGCAGGCTCTTGCTCCCTATCCGTCTATTAAATTCATAGTGAAAGATGGCAAGGGTCAAACGGCCAAACAAATTCTGGATATCGAGGATCTGATCGCTCAAGGTGTCGATGTTTTGATTACCAGCCCGCGGGACGCCAAGGCACTGACGCCGGTAATTTCACGTGCCTACCGGCAGGGCATCCCCGTAGTTTTGCTTGACAGGCACGTCGAGGGTGAGGACTTCAGCATTTTTATTGCACCGGATAATCGTGCCATCGCCCGCAAGGCGGCACGGTATCTGGGGGAAAAATACCCTGCGGGTGGCAGCATACTGATGCTAACGGGGCTATGTAATGCCACAACAACCATTGATCGTACCCAGGCTTTTGTCGAGGAGCTGGTGAATTTTAAGCAGCTTGAAATCGTTGCGGAAAAAACGGCCAGTTATTTACGCGGTGATGCAATCCAGGCAGTGGAAGAGGTGCTCGCATCTGATATCCAGTTCGATATTATTTATGCGCAGAGTGACAGTATGGCCAGTGGCGCACGCATGGCGTTGAAACGCGCGGGTATAGATCCGCATAAAATAAGCATCATTGGAATCGACTACATTAGTGAGGCTCAGGCTGCTATCCGCGCCGGTGAGCAGGATGCCAGCTTTACCTACCCAACCGGTGGCAAGGAAGGCGCACACTATGTACTCAGGATACTCAATGGTGAGGAAGTGCCCAAAAAGGTGGTTATTGAGTCGGAAATGGTGACCATTGAAAATGCGAAACAGCTTGAGCCCATTTTTTAGGATAATACTTATATGGTTTCGCTAAAACTCAAACAAAAGTTATTGTTGTTATGGTTTGGATCAATCCTCTTCTCTCTGTTGTTGCTCGGCGCAGTATTCCTGGTTCTTAACAATGAGCTTCACCAGAACGCTGTCCATCAGCAGATGGCTGAAGCCTTTGATGACCTCAATAACCAGCTTGAGGAACGTAACCAGTATCTAGTTCGCAATACCCGCTCGCTGGCTGCACGTAAAGACATTGTTGCCTCACTGAGCATGATTCATAATTATCAGGATCCGGCAGACTACCAGTCGATTATTTTTGATACTGAAAAGAAAAAACTGGGTGCTGAACTGCTCAAACTGCTCAGATCAGAAAATGTAAACATTATTGCTGCCTATGATGGCCATATGCGTCTTAGCAGTTTTGCCTATTTTGATGAACAGAGACAGGCCCATATTGGCTATCTCTCGTATAAAAATGGAATATCCAGATACTTTATCTCCGACAGTAATTTAGAAGACTATCACGAGGTAGAAACACTACCTCTTTGGCTAAATTCAGCCGTGGACACGGAATCAGAAATCAGTTACCAGGAGCATGTGCATGCTCACGGGGATAGTATCATTATGGGATTTCATCTACCCGTGGTGAGGCAGTTGCAAAATAATTTCGAAGAAACGGTAGGACTGATTACGGTTGATGAGTTAGGCAGTGCATTTGCCGAAGATATAAGCAAACAGGCGGGATTGGGTTTCATGTTTTCTGTCAATGGCAGCGGCTGGGTTTCAGCCGGGCACGATATTCAGAATGACAAAGAAATAAAAGCATTATCTGGTGTTAAGTTGGCCGCTGGAAATTTACACGACTGGCAGATGGTCAGTCAGGGTGAAAACATTTATGGGATCACTAATTATTCGCTGGATGACGGTAAAAGTATAAAATTTGTTTTTGTTTTCGGGGCGTCTGAATTGCGCTCGGATTTCACTGTTCTTCAGCAAGCGATGATTTTAGTGCTGCTGGTGAACATTTTACTATTACTCCCTTTGGGCATCTATTTTCTAAAGCGCACCGTTTTACGTCCTGTGGCGGATCTGGTAGCGGGTATTGAATCTCTCAGTGAGGGTCATTACAAACAACTATCCGTGCCGCCCGGTAAGGATGAAATGACTTTCCTGGCAAACTCTTTCAATTCGATGGCGCATGCAATTCAAATGCGTGAGACTGAATTGCAAAAATTGTCATTGGCAGTAGAACAAAGTCCAGTTTCAATGATTATTACCAATCTTAAGGCTGAGATCGAATACGTTAACCCGACATTTACAAAGGTAACAGGTTATAACTTCGATGAGGTGGTTGGAAAAAGCACACGTATTCTACAAGGTGGTGAGACACCCATTGAGGTGTACCAACAGCTTTGGCAGTCTATTAGCAATGGACAGCAGTGGCGTGGTATCTTCCATAATCGGAAAAAGAACGGTGACCTTATCTGGGAATCCACAAGTATTACCCCGATTAAAGCGCCAAATGGAGAAGTTATAAACTATTTGGCATTAAGCGAGGATATCACCCAGCGCAAGCAGACCGAGGAACAGTTGTATTTGCAGTCAGCAGCCATGAAGGCTGCAGCCGATGGCATTGTGATTACGGACAGGGATGGAAGCATACAGTGTGTCAATCCCGCTTATGAAATAATGACCGGCTACACCTATGAGGAGGTCAAGGGTAAGAATCCCAGGATATTAAAATCGGATCGTCAGGATCAGGCCTTCTACGAGCAGCTATGGCAAACCATTTTATCCGGAAAAACCTGGCAAGGTGAGCTCTATAATAAACGCAAAGATGGCAGCATTTATCTGGAAGAGGAATCTATTACTCCGGTGCTGGATGAATCCGGAGAAATTACCCATTTTGTTGCGATAAAACGTGACATTACCGCACAACGCCAACAGGAAGAACAACTGCGTCACAGCCAGAAAATGGATGCGTTGGGTAAGTTGACAGGTGGCATTGCACACGACTACAACAATATGCTCGGGGTTATTTTGGGTTATTCCGATGTACTGGAAGATGCCCTGAGTGAACAACCCAAACTGGCCAAATATGCTTATGAAATTCATCGTGCCGGTGAACGAGGCGTCAAGCTCACCAAAAAATTACTGGCGTTTTCACGACAAAAAATTTCCGAAGCAGACGTGTTGAATCTCAATATGTTGTTGCAGAACCAGCAACATATGCTGGAAAAAACCCTGACTGCGCGTATCCAGTTGACCTTCAATTTGGCTGATGATCTGTGGCCGATCTGGGTGGACAGTGGTGATCTGGAAGATGCCATTATTAATATGAGTATCAATGCCATGCATGCGATGGAGGGCAATGGCCGGTTAATCATCCAGACTCATAACGAACAGATCAATGCGCTAGGTACTCGGCTTCTGGGTCTGAATGAAGGGGATTATGTCACGCTTAGCATTACTGATACCGGTTGTGGCATGGATGAATCCACCAAAGAAAAAATCTTTGATCCCTTCTATTCCACCAAGGGGGAACACGGCACCGGGCTGGGTCTAAGCCAGGTCTATGGTTTTGTTGAGCGTAGCGGCGGGATAATCAAAGTCTATTCAGAACTGGATCAAGGCACGCGATTTACACTGTATTTTCCCCGCTATCAAGAAAGTGGTCGTGATGAACAATTAGAGCAATGTCAGCATGTAACGGATATCAGGGGCAATGAAAGTATTCTGGTGGTGGATGATGAACCAGCGTTACTCGACTTAAACTGTGAAGTATTGAGTCAGCAAAACTACAACGTTTTTTGTGCAGAAAGTGCCAAACAGGCACTCGACATACTGGAACATGAATCTATTGATCTGTTGCTTTCCGATGTCATCATGCCTGAGATGGATGGCTATCAACTGGCGTCCATAGTGCGGGAAAAATATCCCGCCATAAAAATTCAAATGGTCAGTGGTTTTAGTGATGATCGTCATCTAAAAATGGTCGATGATAGCTTGCATGAAAATTCACTTCAAAAACCACTTAATTCAAAAATCTTACTGCAACGAATACGGACGTTGCTGGATGACCAGGAAATACATTTACAAAACCGTGATGAGCCAGCCGCATCGGATGATAAATCTATTGATTTTTTTGAATGGACTGACCAGATCAGTGTGGGTGTTCCCCAAATAGATCAGGATCATAAGGTATTAATATCATTTATTAATCGTTGTATAGCGGTCATGAACAATAATGAACAGGATAATAAAGAAATACGTGCCATTTTGAATGAACTGGTTGATTACACGCAATATCACTTTCAACGAGAAGAACTGTTGATGAAAGTTTGCCAGTATCCAGATCTGCTCAAACACCAACAGGGGCATCAACTACTGATTGATGAGGTTGGGCAACGTATTAAGGAGTATGGCCTTGGTGAGCTGACTGCAAAAGCACTATTTGGATTTTTAACAGACTGGTTAACAAGTCACATTATGGGCTCAGACAAGGCAATTGCAGCCTATTGTGAGGGAAAAGAAAGCCGCATCGAGCAGGCGCTTAAAACCACAGAAACAGATCATCCTGAGAGTGATAAGTAATGTCTATTAAGACGTTCCATATTATTGATTATGACAGGGCTGAATTGTCTTACCCTGTCAGGCAGGCATTCAATGTCTAAGTTAACCGCTCTATCATCGCGTTTCTTATTACACGACAGGCGTAAAATACCGGGTTTGCATCGTGTGTCTACTTTGCTCACTGCTTTTGTCACAGTGATAACCCTGGTCGCTGTTTTATTTGTGGTTCATGGTTATTTACGTTATCAGCAATACCTCGATTCACAGCGGGAGCTGGCTGAAAAAATTGTAAATGTAACCGGTAATGAAATAGAAAAATTTATCGTAGATGGTAATCAGCATTTATCGTACTTTGTTGAAAGATATATTGACTTGTTGGCAGAGGTAGTTAATTCCCAGAATAAGGATATTCCAGAATATTTCTATCTTGATGATCATTTAAAGGATGCTTTTTCGGATATGACAGGGTTCAATATGATGGGTGCTAATGGCAATCTGCTGCTACCCGATGAGAACCGCCTTTTTGGCGATGCATGCATAAAAGATGTTCTGAATTACTTACGCGATACACAAAACTATACAGCTTATCTGCATCCAGAAACTGAGCATTATCATTTCGACTTGATGTCTAAGATATCGATTGATGACAATGACACCGTATTACTTGTATCGCAACCACTGGACAATATTGTAAATATATTTAAGCGTCATAAAATTTCGGGGACTACGCTAATTCTTTTTAATCAGGTTGTTGATAATTTGATTGAGGTGAGTGAGCTTGGCGTACGTGCTCATGATGATGAGTCAATACAAAGGAATCAGAATAAAGAACAGCAAGAATATGCTCGTCGGGGTGTTCAAGGCAGCGGTTGGCAATTACGGGCATATACGGATGGTCAACAGGAAAATATCTTCAAACAGTTTCTGATTCAGCAGTTGGCAATGATTTATATCGGCTTCCTGATATTGGCTAGCTTGACTCTTCTTTATGTCCTGAGATTGAACAACAATCGTATCAAGTTGTTCAAACAGCTTGAGCAGCATGAAGACGCCATTAATGATCAAAATTTAAATCTACCATTACCTTATCAATCAATTGATTCTGACTTTAATATCAGGACTATTAATCGTGCCTGGTGTGACATGCTGGGATACGAACTGAAAGAGGTCATTGGACAGCCTATTTCAAAATTTCTGTTCCCGGAGGGCATGGAACGATGGACAAAACATTTTCCAGACTATGTGGTTGAAGGTGGTATCGACCATGAAACCTGTCTGATGATGCATAAGAATGGTAATTTGGTTGAGGCTGATATATTTTGCCGTTTTGAATATGACCTGGATGGACAATTTCTTTATGCCAATTGTGTTCTGACGAATCTGACTGAGAAAAAACAGACGAGTGAGCATATAAGCTCACTTGAGCAACGTCATTCCATGCATTGGCAGCAGACCATGGTTGGTGTTATTGAATGGGATAATGATTTGCGGGTTATCGACTGGAACCCGGCGGCAGAAGCAATATTTGGTTTTAGCAAGGCAGAGGTGATGGGCCTAAGGGCTAGAGATTTCATATTGCCAGATTCGATAATCAATAAAGTTGACCATGTTCGGCAAGCGTTGCTGGCGCAGGAAGGCGGAGGGCATGATGTCAATCAAAACTTGACCAAAGACAACCGGCTAATTACCTGTGAGTGGTTTAATGCACCAGTGACTGACGGAACTGGCAATGTGATCGGTATTTCATCGCTGGTCATGGATATAACACTGCAAACAGAAAATCTGGAAATAGCCAGGCAGCATAAGCAGGAGTTGAGCCAGATAATCGACAGTATGGTCGATGCTGTGATTACCATAGATGAAACTGGCACCGTGCTGAGCTTTAGTCATGCGGCAGAAAAAATATTTGGTTATAACGCAGCCAGTGTCATTGGCCAGAATGTGAATCTATTGATGCCAGAACCTGACCATAGCCAGCACGACCGCTATTTAGCTAATTACCTGACTAGCGGTAAAGAAAATATTATGGGTTTAGGTAAGGAAGTAAAAGGGGAACGTAAAAATGGTGAGGTTTTCCCCATGCGTCTATCGGTGTCTGAACTGCCGAATCAATCGGGGAAACCAAGACGTTTTGTTGGTTCCTGTATCGATATCAGTGAGCAGCGAAAAATGGAAGAGGCCGTGCGCCAGTCAAGGAAGCTGGAGGCGATTGGAGAGATGGCGGGCGGCATTGCTCACGATTTTAATAATCTGTTGGGCATTATTAGCGGTAATCTGGAAATACTGAAACGTTATGCGGGCGACAACGCTGATATGAATAAATGGATTGATAGTGGGCTCAAGACGACAAAGCGTGGTGCTGCTTTAACCAAACGTCTGCTTGGGTTCTCGAGAGTTCATGCTGCTGCGGTGAAGACCGTATCAGTAAGTAATATGCTTGAAGATATGCGATCTATGATTGAAAAAACGGCTGGGCTAAAAATTGGCGTGAACTATGGGTTGGAGCATGATCTCTGGTTGACCGACATCGATACTGGCGATCTTGAGGATGCAGTGATTAATCTGGTAATCAATGCAAAAGATGCTATGCAGGGAAAAGGCAGGCTGGATATTAGCGTGTACAATGAAATGGTAGATGAAGATAAAGCATCATATATGCTCGGCAGTAGAGCGGGTGACTATGTTGTTTTATGTGTATCGGATTCTGGTTCTGGCATCAGTAAAGATGTGCAGCAACGTATGTTTGATCCTTTTTATTCGACCAAAGAGAAAGGTAAAGGAACGGGGCTGGGCTTAAGCCTGGTGCATGGTTTTGTTCGTCGTTCTCATGGATATGTTGATGTTGTTTCTGAACTTGGGGCTGGCACAGCCTTTTATATATATCTGCCAAGATCGGTTAAAGACAAATTAAAGGGGCTGGATAGTGGGGTGAAGGATGTATTGCCAACTGGAACAGAAACGATATTGGTGGTTGATGACGAACCTCAACTTGTTGAAGTGGCGACAATTTATCTTGGTGATCTTGGCTATCGAGTGTTACAGGCAGTGGATACTAAACAGGCTATGGCTTTTCTTCAAGATAGCGAGAAGATCGATTTATTGTTTAGTGATATTATTATGCCAGGTAGCATGGATGGTTTTGGCTTATCAGATGCAGCACTGAGACTTCGACCTGAAATCAAAGTATTACTGGTCTCAGGTTATACCCCGGAGGACAGTAGTATTAGTAAGGAGGCAAAAAAACTGTCAGACAAGCGTTTGGCTAAACCTTATAGTAAGACCGAGCTTGCACAACGTATACGATTGGTGCTTGATGGAGAACAAAAAAATGACTAAACCTATTTTATTAATCGTCGATGATGAGCCGGAGATGGGTGATTTTGCCACTTTTGCTGGTGAAGTTAGCGGCTATGAAGTTGTCACCATGTCGAGTGGGAAAGAGTTTCAGGAAGCCTACTTACTACTATCTCCTAGCCTGATACTAATGGATGTGGCAATTCCTGATATTGATGCAATTGGATTACTTGAATGGTTAAGTTCAGCAGGTAATCGAGCCCCCATTCTTCTGATGAGTGGCCATGGGGACTATATGCTGAACTGGGCACGGACTGTGGGTACAGACTTAGGTATGTCAATCATTGACACATTGAGTAAACCGATTGCACTTGAAGATTTAGAAAAGGTTTTATCTGAAACCAGAGAAAAACTAGTTAAGTAGGGATGTTTTAATAAAGTGCCACGCAATCATTTTCAACTGGACTCGATTCCGTACCCAGTTGTCATTATTGGTGATTCAGGTCTAGTTGTTCGGGTAAATCAGGAAGCCATTGCGTTTGCTGGTATGCAAGAAAAAGAATTGCTGAATACCTCTGTTCATGAAGTTTTTCATCCTGCCGAATTAGCAGAGGCAGACTGTCCACTATGTGATTACATCAAACACCGAAAAGGTCAGGCGTTTCATGATATTTATTATCAGGATAGGGACGTCTGGTATAGAACATCTTTATCTCCAGTTAGTATCGATAATGAAGAAGATGGGCTTATGCAGATGGCTGTCGATATTACAAAGCCTGTTTCAGTAGAGAAAAAAAACATAGATGACGAAATCTCTATTCGCTCACTGTTGAGTAAAATGCCTGTAATTTATTACCGTATAGATCAAGATGAAATGATTCAGGAAATGGTGGGTGGCGCTTTATCAAAACTCAATCTAGATGTAGAGAGTCAGATGGGGGTATGTGTTACTGATGTGTTTCCAGAGCTCGTGGGAAGATATGACATGATCATGCAGCATGGTCAGTATTTTTTTGAGAGTCGGCATTCGATTACACAGGGAGAAGCATGGTTTTTCCATTATATTTTTCGTGCACCAGAAAATGGTGAGCTAACAGGTTTTGCACTGGATGTAACGAGCATGAAGCGTGCGCAGAGAGCCATGTTAAAGCTGAGCGTTGATAAGCGAAATTTGGCGCGTAGAATGTTGCAAGTACAGGAAGATATACGTCAAGAAGTGGCAAGAGAACTTCATGATGAAATTGGTCAGTCACTTACTGCGGTGCGAGTTATTGCTTCGGCAATGTTAGGTGCGCAAGACGTTACTCCAGATTTCTATCGGCAAAATGCAAAAAGCATTTCAGATGTTGCGGATAAGATGTATGAATCTGCACATGAGTTGATGTACAGGCTGCGCCCAGTTGTGCTTGATACATTAGGGTTAGAGTCGGCAGTACAGTCATGTATCCATGCATCCGGCCTGCCCCATGCAGGTGTTGATATCAATCTGGATATCACAGGAGAGATAGAGACAATGGACCAGTTGGTGCAATTAACATTATTTAGAATTGTTCAGGAGTCACTAACAAACATTGCCAAGTATGCAAAGGCATCGACTGTGCAGATTAAAATTGAAAGAAAAAAAACATTTAATAAATCCATTGGTTCTTCAGATTTGCTTGAAATGAAGATATCCGATAATGGCATCGGTTTTTCTGATGATCAGCAACAGAATAAGCATGGCATGGGTATTCTGGGGTTGCGTGAACGTGTACAGGCGCTTGGTGGCGTTCTGAATATATCAAGTCATGCGGGAGAAGGTGTGACACTGTTTGTTCGTATCAATCTAAAAATGGCAGCGGTTGATTCATAATGAATAATAAAAAAATTTTACTGATTGATGATCATGAAGTTGTTCGCGCAGGATTTAAGAGCCTGTTGGTGTCTAATGGGCACTATGATGTGATTGAGGCAGGTAGTGCAGAGCTTGGCTACAAGATTTATGTGGAGCAGCAGCCTGATATTGTTGTCTGCGATATTAATATGCCCGGTATGGGCGGAATGGAATTGATTCGGCGCATTAAGGCACGAGATGATGAGGCGAAAATTATAGTGTTAAGTATGTATGATGACGCCAGCCATGTAGAAAACATGAAAAAACTAGGGGTAAATGGTTACGTTACCAAGCGTAGTGCTCCGACAGAACTACTGAGAGCTATTGATGCAGTATCTCTGCATCATCTTTACCTCAGTGATGACCTGCAGGAAAAAAGTGCCGAGACTGGTGTCAGGCCGTCTGAGATTAATGCATTATCAAAGCGTGAGTTTGAAATCTTTGTTTTACTCGCGCAGGGGTCTGCAGTCACTGAAGTTGCGAGTGATTTGAATATCAGTCCCAAGACAGCCAGTAATCATCGTGACAATATCATGCATAAATTAGGTGTTAAAAATCTCGTTGAATTATCCCGCTATGCCATACGCCATGGCGTTGTTATTGCTTAATAATACTTCTGGCTAAGCTCTTACCTTCCTCTCCCGTCTTTGGATATGAAAACATATCCATACCATAATCCAATTTTTAATTATTAGCTTTTTGCTGAAAATTTCTTGAATAGAAATATCAAGTAGTGCCATGCATATTACAGACGATGCAAAGTCATATTGTTTGGCTGCAGTGGCACTAAATAGGGAGTGTTCCCATAGGATTGTTTATCTCAAGATAATACTATTTCGCCATGGTTATTAATTGAGGGGTGAGCGTGATGGATGGGCAACACAAAATTACCGCATATGGTTTGAATGAACATGATCAGGTTATATTGAAATCATTTTTGAAAGTTCTTAATTTAGATCCATCCTCACCGTGGGTGTATTCTGATGAGGAAAATGCTGAAGTCGTGCTTGTTGATTCAGATCATGAAGAAGGAAAGGAGTTTGTCTACGGATGTGAAATTGGCATACATAATGGAAAAGTAGTGGTTCCAGTTGGTAAAAACATATCTGGCTGCCAGTCGGCACATATCTTAAACAGGCCGCTTAGTTGTGGTGGTTTGCGTAAGGTATTTGATGAGTTGACAGATGCCAATGGTGGTCTGGTTGGTAACGGTATTTATTATGGCGATGAGCATCTATAGCGATGAACACCTGTCGATACATCAATAGTTAATGTTAAATGGTAGGGTGTAAAAATGATTAAAAATGCAGTTAATCCCTTTCGATGGAGTTCTGATTTCAGTGTAGATATAGCAGAACTGGACGATGATCATAAAATTCTTTTTGAATTACTTAATCACTTACGCGCGACCATAGAGAGCGGTGATGCCTCTGCGTTACCGTTGATTATCGATGATTTACTGCAATATTCGATATATCATTTTCGACATGAAGAAGACATGATGGAAGCCTGTCATTATCTTTTTTTGGATAATCATAAGTTAGTGCATCGTATGCTGGAAACCCGCCTTAGTGACTTCATAAAAAATCCTGAATATAGGGGGGATCTGGAGGCCGCGACATGGCTTCTTGGCTTTTTTGAGAATTGGTTAAAGGATCATGTTGCTGGAATGGATAAAAACTATTCTGAATGTATAAAGGCTAATGAGGAAGGGGGCAGTCATGCAAATTAATAATCAGTCCTCACTACTAGTCGTCGATGATGAAAAAGACATTTGTGAATTTATCAGCTTTGTAGCTGGTAAAGCAGGTTATGCAGTGACTTCTATTACTGATTCCCATGATTTTATTAAAGAGTACAGTGACGATGTGAGTATTATCGTCATGGATCTCACTATGCCGGGTATGGATGGCGTGGAGCTGATCAGGTACCTCGCCAGCGTTGATTCAAAAGCTGGAATTATACTCATGAGTGGTTTTGATATGAGTGTTTTGCATTCGGCCAGGGAGCTAGCAGATAGCCGTGGACTTAATGTGATAGGTGTTCTGGAAAAACCGATTTCGATTAGTGATCTTGAAGAGATGCTGGATAGAAGGAGTAAGCCTCGTGAGGACTGTTCTGATTCGAAAGCAAATTGTGGTTCTGTAACCGCTGATGAATTGAGACAGGCAATTCAGAATAATGAGATTACAAATTATTATCAGCCAAAGGTGGATATACCATCGCACTTTTTAGTCGCAGTGGAAGCTCTTGCAAGGTGGCACCATCCAGAAAAGGGCCTGATTATGCCGGATGATTTTATTGGTTTGGCAGAAGAGACCGGATTGATAGGGGATTTAACTTCTCTTGTAGTGGATAGGGCACTAACTGACTGTGGTGAATGGAAATCTAAGGGAATCATTGTTCAGGTGGCCGTGAATGTTTCTGCCAAGGCACTGACTGACCTTAATTTCCCTGACCAACTTCAGAAAAAGCTTATTGAGCACAAACTTGATCCTTCGCAACTGATTATAGAAGTGACAGAAAGTGCTATTACTGAAGATATTTCTCACGCGCTGGATATTTTTACTCGTATACGAATGAAGGGAATTCATCTTTCAATTGATGATTTCGGCACGGGTTATTCATCCATTCAGATGTTACACCGTGGTCCGTTTGATGAACTCAAGGTTGATCGTTCCTTTGTTCAGCGTATGGAAACGGATCAGGATGCACACGTCATTGTTGAAACGAGCATTGTTTTTTCAAAAAAAATGAGAATGAAGGTTGTCGCTGAAGGTATAGAAACTCAGGAGTTGTGGGATTCAGTTGCAAAACTGGGCTGTGATGAGGCGCAGGGCTACTTTATTAGCCCAGCTATTCCCGCTATTGAAATTCCGCACTGGCTTATCGGCTGGAAACAAAAGCAGTTGAAATTATGTTGTGCTTAAAACGTTAGCTTGGTAAGCATGATAGTAATTAATGAAGATTAAAGATAATGGTTAAGAGGACTGGTCAATGAATCAAGAGCAAATAACAATCTATCAAAGTAATCTGGTGGTTTTTGACGAGGTTAAAAATGTACTGCATTCAGTCTGTCATGAAGGATGGAGTGGGGTTTTTTTAATTGTTGCTGATAATGGTGATAGTGCAGGCTTTTCCCTTGATCAGGGAAAAATTGTTGATGCTGGATATAAAGCTATACGCGGGAATGAAGCCCTGTCAAGTATTAAAAATATCGAGCGGGCACGTTTCTTCTTTGAACAGGAACAATTAGCTTTACCGTGTGCAGCCAATGCAGAACAGGATTTACCTGACACCGCCCACATTCTCAATTTTCTTGATATTAATGTTGTTGCAGAAACTGTAGCAGCAGATAAACCGTCCCGGATGGGGAAAGTAATGGTTGTAGATGATAGTCGCATGGTCCGTGCTGTAGTGAAAAAAATATTGGCTAAGGCTAACTATGAAGTTGTTGAGGCCGTTGATGGTGAGCATGCAATTTCTGCAATAGAGGAGGAGCGTCCTGATCTGGTGTTGCTCGATATTGTAATGCCTGGTATTGATGGTAATGAGGTGCTGAGAAGAATCCGTGCAACTGAATTTGGTAAAGAACTGCCTGTTGTTATCATGACATCTACTGATTCACTGGTTGAAGATGGAGGCATCGAAAGTGGTCGATTAGCCAAGCCGTTTAAACCTGATGATTTATTGCAGAAGTTGGATGATTACTTTTTGAAGAATGAGTCAAATGCGGCATAAGCAGACAAAACTAGACTGCTGATCATGGATGATTCAGGTGTGCTGCTGGGGGGAGATGGTACTTTTTTCTGAGGATAGCTAGATCGATGAAATGCCAGCGAGCATGGTCGTTAAAACAATAGATCCTTTTTATAAATTTCTGTTTCTTTATTAATTTGAAGTCAGTTGTATAATTGGCTCATGCAAATACTTCCTTCGTCACTTTATACACCTGAGTCCGTCAGGCGTATTGATCAAAAAGCCATTCAAGATCATGGTATTTCCGGCTACACCTTAATGCGTAGAGCCGGTCAGGCTGTACTTGATGCTTTATGCTGTCACTATCCACGGGCAAAAAAAATTCTGGTTTTATGTGGCGCCGGTAACAATGCCGGTGACGGTTATGTGATCGCACGTCTGGCTCAGCAGCAGGGTATGGATGTTCGAGTCGTGAGTCTGATCGATCCAGAAAAGCTTCAGGGTGATGCTTATCAGGCTTACCAGCAATGGAATGAATCTGCTGTGCTTTCGGTTAATGATGTGACATTGATTGAAGATGCTGATGTTATTGTCGATGCCTTATTAGGAACAGGGTTAACACGTGAAGTAGAAGGTTCATGGTTGAACTGGATTGATGCTATTAATTATTCGGATAAAGCAGTGATCTCAGTTGACGTGCCATCCGGTCTGGACGCCTTAACTGGATCAATCAAAGGTGCAGCGATATCGGCTGATATTACTGTCATTTTTATTGCTTTGAAAGTAGGTTTATTTACGGCGAGTGGTAAGGCCTGCTGCGGTGAGGTGATTTTTGATTCACTGGATGTTCCTGGGTCTATCTACGAGACCGAACTACCGGTCGCTGAATTATTGATATCACCTGAATATTTTCATCTACCAAAACGAAGGCACGATTCGCATAAAGGCCTGTACGGTCATGTGCTGGTCATAGGTGGTAATGACGGCATGCCAGGTGCTGTGATACTGGCAGCCAGGGCTGCTTTGCGTAGCGGTGCTGCTATGGTCACTGTGGTGACACGTCTTGAACATGTGGCTGCCGTTGCAGCGGCCTGTCCTGAGGCCATGGTGTACGGGAGTGAGAATGGTGACCTGCCTGAATTGTGTGTAGAGAAAATATCCGTTGTTGCTATAGGGCCGGGCCTGGGACGGGATGCCTGGGCGCACCGTTTACTGATGCAAGCCATTGCGCTTGATCGAGCAATGGTTCTCGATGCAGATGCTTTAAATCTTATCGCTGAGAACAAGCTTCATATCACTACACCGCATATTATTACGCCACATCCCGGTGAGGCGGCACGACTGCTACCCAGTGAAAGTGCTTCGGATATACAGCTTGATCGTCTTACGGCCATCAACAAGCTCTATGATTTGATAAAAGGTGTTGTCGTCTTAAAAGGTTCAGGCACGCTGGTTTACGATGGTGATCATCTGGGAATTTGTCCATATGGAAATCCCGCCATGGCAGTGGCTGGTATGGGTGATGTTTTGACCGGTGTCATCTCTGCCTTTGTCGCTCAGGGGATGGATTTGAATCGAGCTGCTATTGCAGGTGTCTGTGTACACGCCCGCGCAGGTGATCTGGCGGCGGCGGGTGATACGCACGGCATGATGGCCTCAGATGTGATTGATATGATCAGACAGGTTATAAACGAATGAATGCTGAACTTGCATCAATATCCCAATTTATTGATTCAGAAGCCGGTCTTGAGACCTTTGCGGAAAAAATGGCAAAAAACTCGAACCTGAATCTGGTCATTTTTCTGCATGGAAATCTGGGTGCTGGTAAAACGACTTTCGCGCGAGGGTTTCTGCGTGGATGTGGTTATCAGGGTCTGGTTAAAAGCCCAACGTATACATTGGTAGAGCCCTATACATTAGAAAATGAAAAAATGGTCTATCACTTCGATTTATATAGGCTTGCACATGGTGAAGAGCTGGAGTTTGCCGGTGTCAGGGATTATTTTGATGGTCAGTCAGTATCATTGATTGAGTGGCCAGAAAAGGCTGAAGGTTATCTACCTGAACCGGATATTGTTTGTCTGCTTGAATATCAGGGACAGGGACGACAGCTCAGCGTATCCGCAAAATCTGAACGGGGTAATGAACTTATTTTACGTTTGATTTCTTAATTAATTACACTAGAAAAGTGATGTATCTATATAAAATTATTAGAAAAAACTTGCAATAATTAAAAAAATAGCCAAACTGTAGGTACTTATTCTTTTAGGCACGATGGTAGGGTTCGAGACAAATGGCAAAAGGTCGTCGAAAATTTCTTCAACAGTTGATCGGTATTAGTGGCGCAGCGGGTTTATCGGGTGTCACAAGCTTGTCGCATGCCAGTGTGTCCAAAACACAAGTTAAAGATATCAGACTTTCCAAAAATAGCGACTATGTTCGACTTGTTTTTGATATGGATAGCTCTGTTCAGCACACCATTTTCTCCTTACATCAGCCAGAACGTATTGTTCTTGATCTAAAAAATGCCAGCATACCTCATGGTATGGTTGATATGATTCAGGCCAATTCCTTGATTCGAGGTATTCGTACTGGCATTCAAAACGGTCATGATTTACGCGTTGTCTTTGATTTACATGAGCAGGTTACCCCACGTAGTTTTTTATTAACACCTTCAGGTAAAGCCGGACATCGTTTGGTGCTGGATTTACATGACCCAGAAAAAAAATCAGAGAAAACAGTTTCAAAGGTAGCACCTAAGAAAGAGTTGCGTGACGTTGTTATTGTTATTGATGCTGGCCATGGTGGTAGAGATCCTGGCGCGACGGGTCGAGGCGGAACTAAAGAAAAAACAGTGACACTTCAAATGGCTAAAAAACTTGAAAAACTCATTAACACTCAACGTGGTATGAAAGCAGTGTTGACGCGTAAAAATGATCGTTACATGAAGCTGCGTGATCGTATTGAAAAAGCAAGAAAGAGTGATGCAGATATGATGATTTCAATACATGCAGATTCCTTCCCTAATCCACGTGCGCGTGGTTCATCTATTTTTGCATTATCAGTTGATGGTGCCAGTTCTGAGACTGCACGTTTATTAGCTGAAAATGAAAATGCGGCTGATTTATTGTTTGGTGATGTTTCTCTGGATATTGATGATCAAATGGTTAAAGAGGTATTGTTCGATCTATCCTTGACCGGCACGATTCAATCCAGTCTTGATATTGGTGATGAAGTTCTTAAGCAGATTGGCACCGTCAACAAAGTGCATAAAAAGACCGTTCAACAGGCCAGCTTTGCTGTGCTTAAAGCACCTAATATTCCTTCGGTATTATTAGAAACAGCTTTTATTTCTAATCCCCGAGAAGAAAAGAATTTACGTAGTTCAGCACATCAACAAAAAGTTGCGAAAGCGATTAGTCGAGGCGTGAGTAGTTACTTTTTAAGAAAAGCACCACCAGGTACCTGGCTTTCTGAAGCAGTGACTGATTATAAGGTTAAGTCTGGCGATAACCTGGGAGTTATTGCGAATAGATTTAATACCAGTGTTGATGATTTACGTACACGAAATGCATTGCAAACCAATAACCTGAGTGCAGGTCAGGTTCTTAAGATACCAGTGAGTTGATAATAAGCTAGCGGCTTAGCAATAAAACAAAAACTCACAGCTCCCTGCTTAATGGCCCTTTATAGGGCCATTTTTTTGTAAGATTTTATTAAATATATGTACTCAATTCCAGGTAAGAAAACGAAATATATAAATCCATGTTGTTCTTACTCGATTGAGATATACCATACGTCCGATAAATGATACAGCCTGGCAATATCTAAATTCATTGTTTTAACCTGAGATTGCGAGTGTGGTTGTTAGTATTTCGACAAAAACATAAATTTCACTAGTCTTTTTTCTATGAATTTTCCCTAGTTGTAAAAATGGTTTTAAAGCACAGGATAGCAGGTATAAAAAAAATGATAAACGGCTCTTTATTTTAAAGATCTCTTCTATGATTTTCTCTTATTTTTAGTGATATTCATTACTGTTGAAATCTCAACGAAAATGTCTTTATTTGACGATAAATAAGCCCCGGTTAATTTACTGTTTTCCTATATTTTTCACAGGTTTAGCGCCTGTGAATTCATGAGGATGTAGTATAATTAAACACAATGGTAATGCAG
>JBEQLM010000200.1:0-3631 GCA_040325975.1 Gammaproteobacteria bacterium
TAAATTACCGTAAAGAAAACGACAAATTATGGATGATAATCCTGAAGTAAAAGAACAAAAACGCATCGGTACCTTCATGGTCGTGGTGATGTGGATTTTGTTACTGATTTTTTTGATCATCTTCTTTGAAGACGTCATCGATCAGCAGACCAACCCCAATCAAAGCCTGAATACACAATATACCGAAGCCGGTGTTCGTGAAGTCGAACTGCAACGTAATCGCTATGGCCATTATGTCACTGATGGTTCTATCAACGGTCAACATGTGGTCTTCATGCTGGATACCGGAGCCACTGGTGTCGCAGTGCCTCAGCATATAGCTAATGACTTGCAGTTAAAGCGTGGTCAGGCTATTCAGGTTCAGACTGCCAATGGTGTGGCAACGGGTTACGATTCAATACTGGAGCGGGTCGCTGTAGATGGTATCGAGCTGGAAAATGTCAGAGCAATTATTAATCCCAATGATGATAGCGACGTGATTTTGCTGGGCATGTCCTTTTTGAAAAAAATCGAATTTACCCAGCGTGGTGATATTTTGATTTTGAGGCAGTATCCTTAATAACCATTAGTTCTATCATCGATAGCTTTGTAAATAATAATATCGATTAACTTCTTATTATCGTTAAAACACCATTCACCATAAACCGGTGTGTTTACCGCACCCCAATAATACCAGCCCAGATTAACTTTGATGGAATGAGTGCCTTTTTGGTGTTGAATTTCTTCCCTGTCTAAACAAGGTTTACCTTCACGAACCACCAGCGAGCCTTCGGGTTGGATTTTCTTCTTAATCAGAGGAATAGTCTCATCCATACTAATGCCAGGCTGAGTGATCGCTAGATAATTATGACGCAAGGTGTCAGGCGATTTGCTCAGATTTGAACAGGCAGCTAAAGATAGACTGATGAGGATTAAACTAATAGTTAGGCGCATAGGTTGATTCCCTGATTTTGCTGAGACTTCTATACTCATTATCCTGACTTAGACAAGAGACTGCAATCACTGCCGCCTAAATAACCCGGATTAAAATCAATAGGCTGATTCTAAACCGGGTTATGTATTGCGATGCATTAAAGCGGACGTTGATTCCAGCGTATCGACCATTTCTTTTTGAAAGGCAAATACTTGCCGTATTCATAGATAGCAAGCCCACCCAGAATCAGTGCCGTGCCCAGCCAGACCTGTGTGCCGATTACCTCATCATTAATCGCCGCACCCAGCAATAACGCTGTGATGGGTGTAATCAAGGTAATCAATGCAACACGTTCCACTCTTACATTTTTTAACAAATAATAATAAAGTGGAAAGCCCATCGCTGTGCCAAAAACAGCTAAATAAACAATCGCCATTACAGATTGCATCGGCCATGCAGTTGGCCAGCCAGAACTATAAAAAGCATTGGCGATAAACAATGGAATAGCCACAACTAGACTGCCTATGGTGATAGAAATAGCGTGCATTCGAGGTTTTAACTTACGAATTACCACTGCGCCTAATGATTGCGAAATAGCACTAAAGGTTACCGCGGCGACACCAGATAATGCCGCCGTAGAAATACTTAGTCCTTCGACAAAGACGACAGCCAGTCCGCATAAGCCCATCGTCATGCCCAAAATACGCCCCGGAGTAAACGCATTTTCACGCAGAATCAACGTAGCAAAAAGACTGGTCAATACTGGTGACAGACCGAAGATCACCGCAATCCAGCCCGAAGGAATATATTGCGCAGCCCAGTAAACAAAGCTCATCGCCAGAAACAGTGATAAACCACTGGTCAGATAAACACGTCGTGCTGTCTTGTCCCAGGGTACGGCTAATTTCCATAGGCGAGCGATAATCATCAGCGCAAATAGTCCGATGATCATGCGCAAGGCAACGCCAAATTCATAACCAACTTCAACACCACTCCATTGAATTCCAAGGGGGGTAGTGCTCCATATAAGTATGACGACGATATAAGCAGCAGGTACAGACACGTTTATTCCTCCTTTAGTTTTGGTAATAAAAAGGCCGCTAGTTTTTAAAGTAGCGGCCCTGGGTAAATCTTTTTTCTGTAGTGATTTTAATTAATAACAGACGGCCATAAGAAAGACTGCCATACAGGCAGTGCTCGCATGCATCGAATCGCTTTGTGGTGGGTAAATTTAAGCATGGATAGATAGTCGTGGTTTTTTAATCTTTTGTCAACAATAAAATAGCCCGCTATTCTGATACTTAGAATAGCGAGCCATTATTGAACAATGTAGCAGGCTTATATCTGCTCAGATTTTCTTAGTCGCCAGTGGTTTAATTACCAGTTCTGCATCACTTGCTGGTATGAAACCATAACCTGCATAGATATTCTGAGCATCTTTGGTTGCCAGGTATTTCAGGAAACGTTGTGCATTTTCTTTATTACGAGCCTTAGCCATTGGACCAATGGCATAACCAACTTTATCCTGTTTATTATAAGGCGCAGGAATGGCAACACCGTCAATAGCTCGGCCTTCTCGTTTTGCATAGGCGACTTCCGTTGTCCAGACGATACCTACGTCAGCTTCACCATTTTCAAGGCGATGAGGTGTTTCTCTATGATGACGTGATGTAAACCAGGTTTTATCCTTCACCGCCCAACAGCTCTTACATTTTTGTCCACCGGTTACTTTGTCATGTAAACCCAGATCTTTTAGCATTTCACTGCCATAGAACTTGAATATGCCTTCAGTTAATGGGTTGGGGTGAGATTGTACGATGTCGTCGCGACCGAGGTCTTTAGCGCCTTTAATACCTTTAGGATTACCTTTTGCTACCATCAGTTCAAGTTTGTTATGGGTGTAAATGATGTGCTCATTCATCAAGCCCTTGCCATTCAATTTTTTAAGATGATTGATATTCACACTGGCAAACAGGTCGGGGTTCATGGCTGTTTTCTGACCATCAATTTCGCCCTGTTTTAGTAACTGCTTTTTGAGGATCTGTCCGGGTGGAATAGTTTCCACGTAGACTGTTTTAATACCAGTGTTTTTGGACTGGAAGTCTTTAATAAGATCCTCCATCACCATGAACTGGTTTCCGGCTAAATACATGACTAAATCTGCGGTATATGAGTCAGCTATATTTCCGTATTTAATCTCGCCTTTAGAATGAAAAGTTCTGTAATCGTGTCCTTGTCCAGCATCTTTTTTTTCAGCAAATACTGATCCTGAAAGAGTACTTATCAGCACGATAGTGGTAATTGCAAACGATGATATCTTCATTTTCTCTCCTCTTGTTGTTATGCCTGATTCTATGCCAGGTAAAGATAGACGTATGAGGGTGTTATATATTCATGATTATTTTGGTTTTATTGGTGGGGGGTTAGATAAAATTTGCAGAGTTCCTGTTTACTGATTTGTCGTGCCATCCATAACATTTGATTTCGGCTTGCTGCCGAGTGTCTTTCTTTTGCGAAAAAAGAAAGGCACCAAAGAAATTCGCCCCATTACAACCTGCCCTGAAGGGCAAGCCTCAGCTTCCAACTTTGCCAACGCGTCGGCCTGACTCGCAATCCCGCTCGCAGACCTCAATTCGCCGTCCATGGCGAATTGACCCTACCAAAGTCGAAAGCTGAGGCAGGTTGTACAGGGTGGGGTAAAGCTGAAAAGCAAAAACC
>JBEQLM010000201.1:0-3626 GCA_040325975.1 Gammaproteobacteria bacterium
GTTAAGTTTCATTTTTTTACCTGTTATATACGGAAGTCGGTTTAGTTATTTGTGTGTTGCTGAATCATTTCTTCAATAATTGAAATGGTTTCTTTGTTTTCCCAGCCAGGATCACCACGTATCTGATAGCGAACCCGTCCATCACTATCGATAAGAAAACTAGTCGGTAGGGTTTTGACACCCCAGTTATTGAATGTGTTGCTGGCAGTGTCGAGAAATACCGGTAAATCAAGCTTGATGACTTTTGAAAATTTCCTGACATGGTATTTTTTCTCCGCGACATTAATGGTCAGTATTTCAAATGCTCGGTTAGCAAAATGTTTTTTCAGCTTTTGTAGTTTTGGCATTTCATAAATACAGGGTGGGCACCAGCTAGCCCAGAAATTAACCAGTACAACTTTGCCTCTGTAGTCAGACAGTGAACGTGTCTGATCTTTTGTATCCATCAATGTGAATGTTGCACTGGCATTACCGGTGTAGGCTTCCAATTGTGTGCCATAAACGGATAACGGTGAAAATAAACAAGTCAGTATAAGGATTGCTCGGGCTCGCAATATTATGTCCTTCACGATATACGTGACCTCCTGTTTTTTAAGCTGTGTGATATCTTGAGCTGATGCCGGTACAAGTCAACTACTGGTGTAAGTATCAAGTATTTAGATAGAATTGTTTCTTGATATATGTCATGTGTATGTCATTATGGCATGTTACGTTGGTCGTTCATGTGTATGCATGTCACTTCGGTCATGCATGCAGTTCTTGCATCTCAGTTATGGTAGTGGTTTTGATGGATAAGAAAGTTGAAAATGGAACATCAATTAATCTCACCTCATTGGTGAATAGCCATACAAAGCCTTTTGTAGTTATCAATAAAAGTTATCGTATTCTGGCAGTGAATAAAGCATACGAACAGCGGTATGGTGTTTCAAGCGAAGAGTCGGTTGGCAAGATGTGTTATCAGGTCAGCCACGGAAAAAATCATCCCTGTAGTATCGAGGGTGAGGATTGTCCTCATGAGCAGGTTTTCGGCGATGGTGAGTCAAAGGTTTGTATACATCTCCATTGTGATGCTAATCATCGTATGCATCAGGTGAAAGTCTCCGCTTTTCCATTATATGGTGCCAATAATGAGTTGTTATTAGGCGAATGTATCGAGGATGTGCCTTCGATAAATGATCATATGTCTAGCAGTGAGCGTATGGTTGGTCAGTCCACCGAGTTTATGGCATGTATCAATCAGTTAAATATTGCTGCCAGCTCAGATGCACCGGTACTGTTGCAAGGTGAAACCGGTACCGGTAAAGAGTTAGCCGCTGAATTTATCCATCAACATTCAGCGCGAAGTAAAGAGACGTTTCAAATTATTGATAGCACCGTGTTTACTGATAGCCTGTTCGAGTCAGAGATGTTTGGGCACGCTAACGGTGCCTACACGGGTAGTGTCGGCGATAAACAAGGGCTGTTCGAACTTGCTGACGGAGGCACAGTTTTTCTTGATGAGGTCGGTGATTTGCCCGCATCACAGCAGGCCAAATTACTTCGTGTTCTGGAAAATGGGGAATATCGACGTGTTGGCGGAAAGCAAACACGTAAGGCCAATGTTCGAATTATCTGTGCCACAAACCGGCATCTATGGGAGTCGGTATTTGCTGGTACTTTTCGTGAAGATCTGTATTATCGAATTGCCTGTTTGAATATTCGCCTGCCAAGTTTACGTGAACGTCTTGATGATGTACCGGTTCTGGCTCACACCTTACTTGAAAGTATCAATCGAGCGACACGCTGTAATTATTATTTGATGCCAGAAGTTAATGAGCGGCTTAAGCTTTATAACTATCCAGGTAATGTTAGAGAGTTGCGTAATATTCTTTTTATCGCAGCAACGCGCAGTCATGAGGGTAGAATTGATGCGGAGTTAATCGATAATGTTTTCGACAATCTGCCACATTGTAATGAGTTACATGAGGCAGAAAACCGTAAACTAAATCGTGAGCTATCATCCCCCATAGCGGCGATAGATGAAAAGAAAGGCAAACAGGTCACATTAAAAGGCATGGAAGAAGAACGCATAAGAGACCTACTTGATCGTCTTCAGGGTAATCGTAAAAAAGTAGCTGATGCATTAGGCGTTAGTGAACGTACGATATACCGAAAACTTAAAAATCTGGGGATTACCTGAGTCTGAAGAAAGAGTCAGGGTTAAATTATTATTTTTACGGGTATTTTATTTAGCACTTGGATAGTTAAGTGTTATGGAAAAAGTAACAGTGGCAAAATCGTTAGCCGCTGGTCATGCTCATCAAACGTACTACCTGCCATATTCTGCAAAGTATCCTGTCGTTACATTTTTTAGTATTTTTATCACAAAGTAAAAAACAATTATTTCTATTGTCTAATCCGCTATGTTCATTAGCAGTTCATATGGTTTTTGAACGGTTCTTATCTATTGCTCATGGTTCTGCATGACATTTATGGCAGTTATTAATGCCATCATGTCATGGACAAATGTCACTATCAGTCATGTATATAAAATAATAATAATTTGCTTATATTCTTAATCTTTACTGTAAACAGTACCTTACTGAGTTTTTGTCTTCTGGCATGTTATGTGCATTCAGGGTATCTATCGGTGGGTTCGTGCTACCGAAAATAATAATCATGTCATATTCGGTTAGCGTGAAAAATTCAGCGACTGGCTCTGGCAATAAATGAACCAAAATTGAGGAGGATGAGGACATGTTTACAGGTCTACTGAAACAGTTCTTGAGAAAAACGGCTGCTATGACTATCTTTAGCAGTATCTTGCTGGTTATCGGTTTCACCGAAGTCCAGGCTGCAGCACCCGGTCCTTTAATATGCAGTATTTCACCTGCTGATGGTGTGGCAACGGCTGGCGTGGCTTTCACGTTTAGTGGTAGCACTAATGGTGGTAGGGGTTCAAAATCCTATAACTGGGATTTTTCAGACGGTAATGGTCAACCGATAACATCGACTGGTACTACGGTCGATGTCACCTATGCTACTGCGGGTGGTCCTTTCCTGGTTTCACTTGATGTCACCGACAAACAAGGTGCGTTGGCAAACTGTACGACGACAGTGACAGTGAATGGGGCTGGCAGCAATACTCCTCCTGTTGCTAATGATGATAATTATGATGTCACTATTAACATAACTCGCTCAGTTACTGCACCTGGTGTGCTTGCTAATGATACGGATGCTGACGGTGATTTGCTCACTGTGGTGCTTGATGCTGATGTATCAAATGGTAGCCTGACATTGAATGCGGATGGTTCATTTGACTACACGCCAAATATTAATTTTACCGGTAATGATTCATTTAGTTATTTTGCAGATGACGGTACAGCACTGTCGGCTACTGCTGCAATAGTGGCCATTAAGGTAGCTGATACACCACCACCTCTACCTGTAGGTTTTCTCGCGCAGACTGATTTTAAAATTATGATGAATTATGAGCTGGGTATGCATTGTACTGGCTTTGAGTTTGCCTACTGCTGTGTATTGCCCGCATATAATTCGATACTGGCTCAGGTGGTGAAACCGAATACGGTTGATCCAAAACATGGCGGTGATTTCCCCATGTTAATCGGCGGTGACCCAAGAGAAGG
>JBEQLM010000202.1:0-3620 GCA_040325975.1 Gammaproteobacteria bacterium
CATCCAGCCAGACAACACGATCCAGCAGATGCGCGGCTTTTTCTTTAATCGTATCATGCTGACGCTGTTTCAAATTGGCACTGAGCTCAAGAATGAGATATTGCTCGGGCAGCGCATCCAGTTGTTCCAGCTCCAGCAACATATCTGCTGCCATGACACCGGAACCGGCACCAAATTCCAGTACCCTGGGGGAATCCATCGTTGCCAGCACATCCATCACCTGTCGCGCAATACATTGTGCAAATAATGGTGAGACTTCAGGTGCGGTAATAAAGTCGCCCTCAGCACCAAATTTTCGCAAATCGCTGCTGTAATAACCAAAACCCGGTGCGTACAGAGCCATCTGCATGAACTCGCTGAATGGAATTACTCCCGCCGACTGATTGCACTGCTCTTCAATCTGCGCACACAGTGCCTGACTCCAATTTTTTGCGCCCTCTTCCGGCTCTGGCAATACATCAACAGATTGTGTCATAGAGTGTGGTTCATTCATGCGTTATATGCGATTATTAGGATTCAGAGTCATATTGGATAAGCAGTGATGGATTCTACCCTAGATAGCTCAATGAATAAAAAAGTTGCACTCATTACCGGTGCTGCCAAGCGTATCGGTGCGGAGACGGCACGTACCCTGCACGCAGCTGGTATGAATATCGTGATTCACTACCGATCATCGCAACAGGCCGCTGATGAACTTTGTTATGAACTGAATAATGCGCGCAAAGATTCGGCAGCCGTGGTGCAAGCCGATCTGGATGATGAGCACGTCTACGGCACGCTGATCGAAGATGCAGTAGAGGTCTGGGGGCATCTGGATGTGCTGGTCAATAATGCTTCCAGCTTCTATCCTACTGAGATTGGCAGCATTACCCTTGGTCATTGGCATAATTTAATGAACAGTAATCTGAAAGCTCCCATGTTTTTATCACAGGCGGCGACACCCTTTCTGAAAGAGACTCGCGGCTGCATCATCAATATGGTGGATATCCACGCCTTCCGGCCGATGAAAAGTCACCCGGTGTATTGTGCTGCCAAAGCTGGCCTCGCCATGCTCACGCAATCCCTCGCTAGAGAACTCGGCCCGGAAATCCGCGTTAACGGTATTGGTCCTGGTGCAATTTTGTGGCCGGACAATGATATGAGCGAAACCACCAAACAACACATCATCGAACGTACGGCACTGAAACGCCACGGCGAACCCAAAGACATTGCCAAGGCGATTTTATTTCTGGTACGCGATGCAGATTACATCACCGGACATATCGTGCCAGTCGATGGCGGCAGGTCACTCAATATATAGAATCATCATGTCCACAAAAATCGGCATCATCAGTGACACCCATTCAACGCTGGCTCCGCTTGAGGAAGCGCTGGATATCTTCAAACGCGAACAGGTTGATATCATTATTTGCGCTGGCGACATTGCAGGTTACGGTGAAAAAAAGATAGAACATGATATCGAACCTTTAATCGATCTTTTAGAACAACATGATTGCCTGATGGTTTCCGGCAATCATGATCACTGGTCGGAAGAAGACCACCCCAACCAGAATGAAGACAGGCTTAAAACTTTTTTTGACAGTCTACCTTCACACCTGGATTTAAACATCGAAGACAAGCGCATTTATGTGGTTCACTCCCGTCCACCTGATGAGGAACACGGCGGCATTAAATTGCTCGACCCTGAAGGTGAGGTTTATGCCGACAGAAAAGCTTTGTGGACTAATGAACTTAAAGATTTAAATGCCAACATTTTAATCGTCGGTCACACGCATCAAATTCTTTGTGAACAGATGGGTGATGTTTTGCTGGTCAATCCCGGCAGCACGGTCTTCAATCACAACTGCTCGATACTGAGTTTGCCTGGTATGCAGGTAGAACATTTTCCCCTGTCTAACAAGGAGCCTATCAAAGTCTGGAACTGGGGTATGCTTTTTGAGAAATAAGCCTTTTACAGAATCAAAAAAACACCCCAATAATGGCGCGTTTTTTATCACACAGTCCTGACTAGGGATTTGGTGTATAAGTATAAGTGGCAATATAATTGACTACAGTATTATCTGGCTTAGTTATCGTCGCATCAATCACAGCCACTGTAGTTTCAATAAGAGTAACAGCATCAACCGTTACGGTCACGACCACTGAATTTATGACAATAGTGCCCATTGAACCATAAATAGTAGAAAATATATCCTGAACAATTTGAGTGTTTCCAGCCGGTGTTGGCACTGAAGAAGCTGGCAAGTTGATCGAAAGCAAAAGATCGCTAGATGTTGTAACACCAGCGTCAACAGATACATTCATTGTCAGCGTATAAGCACCCGTTGTTGCAACACTATCAGCACCGATATCAAAACCAATAGTCGAAATAACGGGATCAAATAATGGCATTGTGACACCTACCACAGCAATGCTTATACCCGCCGTAAGATCCACCGTCATTGCATCCAGTAGCGCATCAATACTAGTGCTATTAGCCAAAAATCTGGTTCCGATAAAATCATAGGTAAAAGGGTCAAGACTAAAAGCGGTATATTGTGTGCTCAGGTTTGCGTTCACCGTTGCCTGTGCATCTGTAATTGCGGCTGCCGATATGCTACCGAATACACTCACCCAGTTATTATATAAAGGAGCAGGATCAGCATAACCATTGGCAATATACATAGCCAGATTAGTCAACGGGGTGATATTTACCGTCACATCTGTACCAACTGCATATGAGAATAGATCTGGGCCAGTACCATTATCTGCTACTGATTTCATAATAAAAGGCGCTGTCATACCTCTAACATCAAATCTGAAAAAGCCATCTGCGTTGATGGCTTTACTAATTTCAACACCGGTCGCATCCATGGCATAGACAGTACCTGATATTGCAGCACCCATTGCCGCTGTGCCAACGAGGTCTTCAGGTGGACCATCAGTGTCAGTACATGAAACAAGGACGAGACCAAGCAACATAACACTCAATCCTTTTGTGAATTGCCCTTTTGTAATCCAGCTTAATAAATTAACCACCAACAAACTCCCAACAAATAATAAGTGACATGCTTTCTTCTGCGATGCCTGAACCACAGATGATACACTATGTGCGTAATTTCAGGAATCCGGCTTTAATAAAGCCCCGTTTTTCTAAGGGTGTGGCCTGGCCAAACTCAGCCAGGCACTGGCCTTTTTTTGTGATGACTGCCAACGCAACTTCTTTGCCAGATTACGCTTCAGCAATACCTATACACGCCTCTGAAGTCATGCAGGGCACATCTTCTTTGCATTTATCTTTAACCAAACTGACAAATACTTCACCCGTTCTTCTGGTGTTTTCCTCACCCAGCGCTTCGAACAGTTTTTCTAATGGCGGTGCAGATGAGGTGAAATCATTCCAGAACTTCCCGGCTGATTCTATTTCTAGCCTGCCCGTCATGTTAGTGACTTTAACGTTACTAAAACCGGCAGCAATCAATTCTTTCTCAAGCTGTTCATGACCCAGCAATCTAGCCCATACTGGCGTCTGTGTTGGCATTTCAAATTCAGGCACAGCTATCTGTATTGCCTGTTTCAAATAAGCCATCATCTCGAATTTATCAGGATCACCCCAACATACGACAGCCGCCCTTCCCTTT
>JBEQLM010000203.1:0-3620 GCA_040325975.1 Gammaproteobacteria bacterium
GAACGGAAGAACACACAGGTATCTGTGTGTTTGAGAAATCAAGTTCGTAAAGCTCATCGTTTTCATCTTCTCACCTGTGAATCTGAAAAACCTGTATTGACTAATCAAAGTATATTCTTTTCTATAATAATAAGCATCTTGAATTCAAGGGGAAGTCCAGCCATGTAGGGTGGACACGCCTTTCATGCCCACGCGTTAACTCCCAAGGTTCTCCCATCCGCGTGGGCAAAAAAACTTGCCCACCCTACAACTTTTCAATCAATCAGATAATGCACGATAGTTAAAAGTTTCAGCTCGTAGGTACGATTAGCGCAGCGTAATCGTACGAATGTTTTATAAAAAAGCGTTTTAAATCCCCCTGTACAGCCTGCCCCCCGCTTCATTATTGATAAATATCAATAACACGAATGACTCCAAACCACTGAATAGCCGTATAATGGTTTAAATTATTTAACCCCTATTATTCAGACTCTCATTCTAAAGCTGGCAGGGAACCCATGATTCAGAAACACAGCATACACCGTTGCATTTCTTCGACGCTGACTACTCTCGTTTTTTCTACGCTGATAATACTGGCGACTAGCTCATTAGCGAATGCAGACCAACTTGAGACTAGTGAATGGATATCTCAGGCTACCGCTACCATTAAAAAACAGGAAAAAGCCCTTAAAGGTGTCGCTTCTAAAAAAACCAGTATTGATGCTCTTTCCAGCGGGCTTAAAGATATAAGCAAGATTAAAAGCAATGCTCAGGAATGCATTGCTAACACTGAAGTACAATTATTAAAAACCAATGACGACCTGGCCACGCTGGGCACCCCTGCTACTAAAGAAGGCGCTGAGCTTGTCAAGAAACGCCGCAGTTTAACCGCGCAGCAAAAAGAGCTGGATACGCAGCTTTCCAATTGCAAGCTGCTGCAACTTCAAAGTCAGGATCTGATCAAGTCTATCAATGAGCTTCAGCAGAGCATTTTGGCTCAGCAACTTTCTGCACGTACGCCTGACATTATCACTGTGCTTGCTGAAAACATTAAAGCCCCCATCGGCATCTTGAATGACAGCATAGAATTTTTTCGTGCGCAGTATCAGAACAAATTACTCAGCTCTCTGCAATTTAGTTTGCTTATATTATTTGCCATCATCGGCCTAATTTTTGGTGTTTTTATAAAGCGTTCTCTTTGCGCTATCTCACCGACTGCGGCACAGCCTAAAGACAGCGTTTCTGCATTCATTCTCTCAGTACGGACAAGTTTAGGACGGGCTTTACCGGTATTATTGCCGGTTGCTATTACGGCTATTTTTCTGAGCTTTGCGCTACCTTTAAGTCCGTTGCCATTTTTAACAAAAACCAGTTACTTGCTGGGCATTTATCTCGGTTTAATTGTTTCGATTAATATTCTACTCAGTCCGATAGCACCGGCTCAGATATATCTTGTTAAACCCGATAAGTTATCAAGACGTTTTGCCCGGCAACTAAAGATCATGGTGATATTAATTGTGGTCGGCTTACTTTTACTCACTGGTGAGTTCAAGGCGAGTTTAAGTGAGCCGGTTTATTACTTAAGCCGTGGTGTTTATAGCAGTTTGCTTATTATTAATTTGATCTCTATGTTGTGGCTGCTACGTCTGTTTTCATGGGCGATTCTATCGCGCAATTCACGCACATTTTTAAGCCTGATATTAATCGCCAGTTTATTGGCTGAACTTGCTGGTTATCGCAATCTTTCTTCATTTGTCATCGGTGGTTTACTGGCAACTTCTATAAGCCTTGGCTTAACTTTATTTGTTTATCGACTGATAAAAGATTTGTGTGATGGTCTTGATGAAGGCCGACTGCTTTGGGAAAAAGATTTACGAAACCGACTAGGCCTGAAAACTGGCGATAGATTTCCTAGCCTGATCTGGATACGCATTCTTATATTTGTAAGCTTATGGGGTGGCTTTGCCATTTTAGCATTGAGCATTTGGAAACTGGATGATCCCTGGTTGGCTATTATCACTACCTATCTCATTGAAGGTTTTCAAATTGGTTCTCTCAATGTAACGCCAACTTTGCTGGCTGGAGGCATACTGGCCTTTGCAATAACACTTAACCTTACTCGTTATATTAAAGTTCACATTCTGCCGCATGGGCTAAAACACACAAATCTTGATCGTGGTGCGCGCGAGGCGGTGACTTCTCTGCTCGGTTACGCGGGTGTGGCGGCGGCTTTCCTGATCGCATTATCTATCACCGGCGTACAGATGCAGAATATCGCCATCATCGCCGGTGCGCTTTCTGTTGGTATTGGTTTTGGTCTACAGAATATCGTTAACAATTTTATTTCAGGTCTTATACTTTTATTCGAACGACCTATTCGTCGCGGCGACTGGATTATCACCGGCGATACTGAAGGTTATGTCAAAGCCATTAATATCCGCTCCACCAAAATTGAAACTTTCGATAGAGCCGATGTTATTGTTCCTAACTCAGAATTGATCACCGCTAAAGTGACCAACTGGATGTTACGGGATCCTTACGGGCGGGTCACACTGGCCATTGGTGTTGGCTACAGTTCTGATGTGGAAAAAGTGCGTGAGATTTTACTGGATATCGCTAATAACCATCCTCTGGTGATGAAAAATCATCCGCAAGTAACGCCACCAAAAGTGTTGTTTCGTAGTTTTGGTGATAACTCTCTGAACTTCGAGTTACGCTGTTTCATCCGCGACATTGACCGGCGTATGGATACTATCAGTGAATTTAATTTCGCCATCGTAGCCGCCTTTCGACGTGAGGGCATTGAAATACCTTTCCCGCAGCGAGTGGTCACTGTGGCTAACTGGAAAAACCCGGGCGATGCGGATGATAAGAACGATGTGAATGATGCTGGTGAACCTGACGCCTAAGGCGTAATAAACGCAGGATATTTTCCTTCGATGGCTATTATCCCCAGGTAAAAGGGGACGTAACTATTTAACGCGGTAAGGTGCAATAAACGCAACCCCCGTAGTATAGTTTTCCGCAATACTCGTGAAACAGGAATTGAATCACAGTTACTTATGGAGTGCGTACTATAGTTCTTTTCATTCGGTGCAATGCGCTATGCTTATTGCACCCTACCGTGCTTAGACTATATCCTTAGCTGTGTTTTCCAAACAACATTTTAGAGAGGTGCATACCGGGGCAAAATCCTGTTGCTGCAGCAAATGAAAAGAATATGACGGGTATGTAAAGCAGCCAATGTACAACCTCAAAGCCGGTTAGCCAGATCCCAGTGAGAATTACAGCGGCGGCAACTAAAAAAAAGAACCTCATTGGTGAATTTATTTTGTCAATCTTCATAAGCTTATCTCCTGTGAGTCGTACTAGTGCTTGAGTTAAGTGGTACCGAAAACAGCGAAGCTTTCAGGCTATACGGATTTAAATACCAAACACCACAAATAGTTTTCGCCTTGATAATATTAACGTTTCATCGTATCGCAACATCTCTATAATTGCCCGCACCATAAGCGTCAGGTAGACAACCAATAATACGATAAACACGAGCAGGATCGGTATCAGCACATCTAAATTATCCGCTATCGAACTAGATATGTCTTGCATAGTTATCTTCTGGTTAAATTACTAATCTGATAGTT
>JBEQLM010000204.1:0-3605 GCA_040325975.1 Gammaproteobacteria bacterium
GGTATAAATCATCGGGTGTCCGGTTGGAGGTCATGACTAGCATCACGCCATGATGATTGAGTGCGCGCAATAGTCCGTGCAGTAACATGGCATCGGTGATGTTGGTGACGATGAATTCATCCAGGCAGATGACTCGGTATTTTTCTGCGTAGTCGCTGGCTATTTTTGTTAATGGATTTTTTTGGTTGGTTACTTTCTGTCTACTTAGGGCATCCAGATGTTTGTGTACGTCGATCATGAAGTGGTGGAAGTGGATGCGGCACTTTTGATCGAAGGGCAGGCTGTCGAAGAACAGGTTCATTAGCCAGGTTTTGCCACGACCAACATCGCCCCAGAGGTAGATGCCTTGATGGTCGGTTTTTGGCTGATCGCTGAGTATTGCAAATAAACGACCATACCAGGGCGCGCTGGATTGTTGCTGAATGAGGCTGTCATAGCAGTTCTGGAGGGCGCCAATCGCCGTCTGCTGCGCCAGATCTATGCTGTAGTCATCACGTGTTATTGCTTTTTCAAGTAGTTTATTAAGTGTCATTAAAGTATAAAAAACAATAGGTTGTGAGATATTTGTAATGTTGATTATTTTCTGTGATTAGTGCCAGCATACACTGATTTGAGCTAAATTTGGTCTTTGATTGGCCTATCGGTGCAGTATTTTGGTTTGTTCAGTTAGTTGTATTAATGATGCACTGAATGGCTAAACGTAATTGTCGTGACACGCTATTATTGTTACCATTACCGCCCAGACGAGCGTGTCCAAAATAATATCTTTGGCACAGGCTAATTACCACACTATTTTATTCACATGAGCACATTGCTTCCTTCATGACGAAATATATTTTTATTACCGGCGGTGTTGTTTCATCCCTCGGTAAAGGCATTGCTTCTGCATCCATTGGCACCGTTCTAGAGAGCCGCGGACTGACTGTCCGCATGATGAAACTGGATCCTTACATTAATGTTGATCCCGGTACCATGAGCCCGTTCCAGCACGGTGAGGTTTTTGTTACCGACGATGGCGCGGAAACCGACCTCGATCTTGGTCATTACGAACGATTCGTTCGCAGTCATACCAGCAAATCCAGCAACTTTACCAGCGGTCAGATTTACGAGCGTGTGATTCGTAAAGAGCGACGAGGTGAATATCTGGGCGGTACGGTTCAGGTTATTCCACATATTACTGATGAGATCAAAAAATCCATTCGCGCCGGTGCTGAAGGCGCTGATATTGTCATGGTTGAGATTGGCGGCACGGTGGGTGACATTGAATCACTGCCGTTCATGGAAGCGATTCGCCAGATGGGTGTTGAGCTGGGCAGAGAGAATGCGATGTTTGTGCATCTGACTCTGGTGCCTTACATTGCCACTGCGGGTGAGGTGAAAACTAAACCAACTCAGCATTCAGTTAAGGAACTTCGTTCTATCGGCATCCAGCCTGATCTGTTGTTGTGCCGTTCCGAGCGATTACTCGGCGAAGATGATCGCAGGAAAATTGCACTGTTTACTAATGTTGAACTGAAAGCGGTGATTTCTGCCGTCGACATGGACAACATTTATAAAATTCCACTCTGGTTGCACGATCAGGGTGTTGACGCTTTTATTTCAGATAGATTGAAGCTCACCGTTAAACCGGCTGATTTATCTGAATGGGAACGTGTGGTCGATGCCATGCAAAATCCTGAGCATGAAATTCAAATTGGTATGGTCGGCAAATATGTTGATTTAACCGAATCATACAAATCGTTGAATGAAGCAGTCTCCCATGCTGGTGCTCATAATCGCACACGGGTCAATATTAGTTATATAGATTCTTCGACCTTGGAAAATGGCGACTTTAGTTCGCTGGAAAATCTGGATGCTATTTTAGTCCCCGGTGGATTTGGTGATCGCGGTATCGAAGGTAAGATTGCGGCGATTCAATATGCACGTGAGAACAAAATTCCGTATCTGGGTATTTGTCTGGGTATGCAATTGGCCGTCATCGAATTTGCCAGAAATGTTGCCGGTTTAAGCGATGCGCACAGTAGTGAGTTTAGTAGTGATACTAAACACCCGGTGATTGCATTAATCACCGAGTGGCAGGCAGAAGACGGCAGTATCGAAAAACGCGGTGCTGATTCTGATCTGGGCGGTAGCATGCGTTTAGGGGCTCAGCGTTGTAATCTGGTGGAGAATACGCTGGCGAGTCACGTCTATGGCAGTGACAATGTATTTGAGCGTCATCGTCACCGTTATGAATTTAATAACCACTATCGTCAACAGCTAGAAGAAGCGGGTTTGATTATCAGTGGTAAGTCCAGCGATGGAAATCTGGTTGAGATGGTTGAATTAAAAGATCACCCCTGGTTTCTGGCTTGTCAGTTCCATCCCGAATTTACTTCAACACCGCGCGATGGCCATCCTTTATTTGCTGACTATATTAGAGCGGCATTGGAACATCACACTAGTAAGAAAACTGAGGCAGTGACGTAATGAAGTTATGTGATTTTGAAGTAGGACTGGATCAACCGATATTTTTGATTGCCGGGCCTTGCGTGATTGAAAGCGAAGCCATGGCGATGGAGACATCAAGCAAGTTAAAGGAAATTACCGATCGTCTCGGCATCAACTTTATTTATAAATCTTCTTACGATAAAGCTAACCGTTCTTCGGGAGATAGCTTCCGTGGTCCAGGCATCGAAGAAGGTTTGCGTATTTTGCGAAAAGTGAAAGAAGAAGTCGGTGTGCACATCCTAACCGACGTGCACGAAAACACACCAATCGATGAAGTTTCTGATGTGGTTGATGTTTTACAGACACCCGCTTTTTTATGTCGCCAAACCGATTTCATTATACGCGTGGCCAATTCAGGTAAAGCGGTAAATATCAAAAAGGGACAGTTTCTTGCACCCTGGGATATGAAGCACGTGGTGGATAAAGCACGTTCAACCGGTAATCAGCAGATTATGGTTTGTGAACGCGGTGCTTCATTTGGTTACAATAATTTGGTTTCTGATATGCGTTCATTAGCGGTGATGCGTGAAAGCAATTGTCCGGTGGTGTTTGATGCGACACATTCAGTACAGTTACCCGGTGGCCAGGGTACTTCTTCTGGTGGTCAGCGTGAACATGTGCCTGTATTGGCAAGAGCTGCAGTAGCAGCGGGTGTTTCAGGTGTCTTTATGGAAACCCATCCAGATCCGAGCAAAGCGCTCAGCGATGGCCCTAATGCATGGCCTCTGGATAAAATGGAGTCATTGCTTAAAACCATGATGGAGCTGGATCGAGTAGTTAAGGCGCAGCCTTTGGAAGAACAGAATCTTTAAGAAAGCTCAGGCTTTTCTAAGTACAACGAAATTTTACAATAATTAACAATCGATTTTTTAATAAAGGAAAATCATGACAGATATAGCCAATATAAAAGCCCGTGAAATACTTGATTCACGCGGTAACCCTACAGTAGAAGCTGATGTAACTTTAACAAGTGGTGTTCGCGGACGCGCCGCTGTACCTTCTGGTGCATCAACTGGTGCTCGCGAAGCACTTGAGTTACGCGATGGCGATAAAAACCGTTACCTGGGTAAAGGTGTTACCAAAGCTGTTGCTAATGTAAACGGTGAAATTCGTAC
>JBEQLM010000205.1:0-3591 GCA_040325975.1 Gammaproteobacteria bacterium
CTCGACAATGGTAATTCTATCATAATGAAACAGGTTATGTCAACCCCTATTGTGGCGATTATTCTTGCAGATAGGACATTCCGCGAATATTCCGATGGAGACGCGATTTGCGTCATTGTGGATAACTCCCGGCCCTCTCCCTGAGCCGTTCAGAAAACTTTAAAGGCTATAAATTCAACCTGTTACAAAAAATAATGGACAAAGTGCCCTTTTATGCTTTATATTCGAAATATGTCGAACTATCAAACTATTAATCTTGATCACTTTGCCAGTATTTTTAAGGCGCTTTCAAACACACACCGGCTTCAGATTTTTAATATTCTGACTGGCTGCTGTGAGCCTGGTACGCTGTGTTCTACTGATGAGATGATGAGTTGTTGTGTCGGCGATCTGGACAGCCAGCTCAATATCGCCTCATCAACTTTGTCTCATCACCTCAAGGAGCTCAATCGTGCCGGTCTGATTGAAATGCAGCGCGATGGCAAGCAAATAGTTTGCTCAATTAACCCTGCCACGCTGACAGAAATCATTAATTTATTCTCCAGCGCCAGCTCAAACCCAAATTAACCCTATAGAGGATTTCCCATGGATCATAAACAAGCAGATGATATTCGTCAAAATGTACGCGCTAGCTACTCACAGGTGGCCGAAGCCAGTAATAGCGGTGATTGCTGCGGTGAGACTTCCAGCTGCTGTGGCGTCTCTTCTGATGATGCCATCAACACGCTGGTTTCAACCCGTTTAGGTTACAGTGAAGACGATCTTGCTGCCGTACCCAAAGGTGCCGATATGGGATTAGGCTGTGGTAATCCACGCGCCATCGCCAGTATTCAAGCCGGCGAAACTATTATCGATCTTGGCAGTGGTGGCGGCTTTGACTGTTTTCTAGCTGCCGCTGAGACTGGCGAAACCGGTCACGTGATTGGCGTTGATATGACTCCGACCATGATCAGCAAAGCTAGAGATAATGCTGACCGCGGAAATTATCATCACGTAGAATTCCGGCTTGGTGAAATAGAGAACTTGCCAGTTGCTAATGATTCAGTTGATGTCATTATTTCAAACTGTGTGATTAATCTTTCTCCCAACAAAGGTCGTGTTTTTGCAGAGACTTTCCGCGTACTTAAAATTGGTGGCCGTCTGGCCATTTCTGACGTTGTCGCCAGCACTGAATTGCCTGATGAAATACGTGAAGATCTGATGCTCTATTCCGGCTGCATGGCGGGTGCCTCTTTAATTTCAGAACTTGAAACCATACTGATCGACTGTGGTTTTACTGATATTAAAATCACACCCAAAGATGAGTCCAAAGAATTCATCAAAGACTGGGCACCGGGTCGTGGCGTAGAAGATTATGTTTTATCTGCCAGCATTGAAGCGGTTAAACCGGGTGCTTGTTGCGGTGGTGGCGGCTGCTGTTAGGTTATAAATAAAAAGGGGTGTAGCCCAGGACAGTCACACCCCTTTTTTATTTTTTATCTAGTTATTTTCTAACTGGAAATTTCTATTCTATTGCGTCCAATTTCTTTTGCCCGATAAAGTGCCTTATCTGCTTTTTCAATAATAGCCTCAGCCACTATGCTCTTATCCATCTGCAGAGTTACCACTCCCGCACTTATTGTAACAACCTCAGCCACAGAAGAGCCGTCATGCTCCAGCGCTAACTGTTCAACATTTGCACGCATACGCTCAGCCAGCATCATTGCCGTTTCTTTGTTTATATTTGGCAATATCACTGCAAACTCTTCGCCACCATAACGCGCAACTAAATCACCTGATCGAGTAAAATTTTCTTCGATTGATTTAGCAATATTGCGCAGACAATCATCACCTGCCTGATGACCATAACGATCATTGTAATTTTTAAAATGATCAACATCACAAAACATCAATGTTAACAACGCACCAGAGCGACTCATCGTGCTCACATATTCAGATAAAATATCATCAAACTTACGACGATTGGCTACACCTGTTAGTGCATCAACCTGGCTCAACGTTTCGAGCTGCATATTTGCATCGGTCAACTCCTGATTAACCCTCTCAATACCCAGCTCATATTTTTTACGCTTGCTTATATCAATCCTTACTGAAACGAAACGTTCGATTTCTCCCTCTATCCCTCTAACAGGCACAATCGCACCATCCACCCAGTAGAGCTCACCATTCTTTGCTCGATTACAAATTTCACCATGCCATTTTTTGCCGCTGGTGATAGTTGACCACATTTCTTCAAAAAACTCTTTTTCATGAATACCCGAATTAATAATTCGATGATTCTGTCCCAGCAACTCTTTACGGCTATAACCACTGACTTCACAGAACTTGTCATTTACTTCAATAATAAGACCCTCACTGTCTGCAGCAGAAACCAGTGCATGCTGACCAATCGCCTGCAAGTAACTGTCCATCTGTATCGCTAACTTTGCCTTCTCTTCATTCTGCAAGGCAATCTCTTTGGCTTGCGCCAGCTCTCTGGCATTTATAGTGTCGCGATAATTAATTGCATAACCCCTAACATTGCTCGAAAAGGGTGTCGATAATAAACCACCGTAGTTTTGCCATTTTTTTTCACGAAATTGTGTCAGGCCTATCGTCATACCCAGCTGACCCGCTTCTGGCTCCGCCCTGTAAGTTCCAAAAAGTCGATCCCATAGGGAAATATTAAATGCAAAATTACTGTTGGTTTCATTTTCTACAACAGAATGATGCACTCTATGCATGTCCGGTGTAACAATAAACCAGCGCAGCACACGCTCCATTTTTTCATTCAAATAAATATTGCAATGAGTAAACATCGACATGAAATTGAGTGCAATCTCAAACAGAATAACAGCCAGCACGGGCGCACCTAGTGCCACGATTAGAAACATCTTAATAAACACAGAAATAAGAATTTCTACCGGATGAAAACGTACACCGGTAGTAATATCATAATCCAGATCAGAATGATGAACTCGATGAAAACGCCACATGACAGGCAAAACGTGAAACATGGCGTGTTGAAAATAAATCGCCAAATCCAGAATCACGAAAACTATTACAACCTCTAGCCACAAAGGTAATTCAAAATGATTAGCAAACCCCAGATGTTGTTTCTCGACAACATATGCCACACCAATCGCTGCCATTGGTATCACAACACGTACTAGCAGGGTACCTGTTACCATCAGGGCGATATTATTAAACCAGCGTTTGAGTTTATTTTGCGTTAATGCGCGCTTGGGCCAGCGCCATTCCCAAAGTGCCAGCAAAACAAAAGCACCCAAGAATATACTCAGGCGAATCGTGGTTTCATTGTGGTAAAGGGTCTCTATCATATTTTTTCATCAAAATTCAGTGATTCTGAATTAATGCAATAACGCAGTCCGGTTGGCTGAGGCCCATCTTCAAACACATGCCCCAGATGCGCATCACACACCGGGCAACGGACTTCAACTCTAACCATTCCATGGCTACTATCTTTTATTTCCTGTAATTTATTATTATTTAGCGGCTGCCAAAAACTTGGCCAGCCCGAGCCTGAGTCATATTTTTCTTTTGAATTAAACAAGGACTCATTACAGCAGATGCAATGATAAATGCCATTCT
>JBEQLM010000206.1:0-3578 GCA_040325975.1 Gammaproteobacteria bacterium
ATAAAAAACCCGGTTTTTCCGGGTTTTTTATTGTGCATAAAATTTACCTAACACCCCCTTAAATATGACAATTTAACCAGTTTTCGGCTATGCTTGGATGACTTGAAATTTTGCACTATTTTTTCAACCGACAGCAACGACATAAACCTAATACAACGAAATAACTGATTCGCCTATGCCCGCAGAACCACGTCTACAAGGTCTTTCACGCAAACTCGTCAATGATGGCCTGATTGATGAAAAAAAGGCTCTAGAAGCCATAAAAGGCGCTCGTGAAGAGAAAATCACTTTTACCCAATATATCGTCAATAACAAGATATTATCGGCGAAAAAAATCGCCATGGAAGCCTCTGCCGAGTTTGGCTTGCCTGTCTTTGATCTAAATTCTTTAGATATGGAGATCATCCCAAGAGATCTGGTTGATGACAAGCTGATTGAAAAACACCATGCCCTACCGCTGTTTAAACGCGGCAACCGTTTATATATAGGTATTTCTGACCCAACTAATCTGGCAGCCATCGACGATATCAAATTCCAGACGGGTAGCAATACCGAAGCGGTGCTCGTCGAAGTTGACAAATTATCCAAGATTATCGAAAAAATTCTGGATGAAGATGACAGCATGGATGGCCTGGACGAGGGAATGGATGACCTTGATTTCGAAGAGACCGATGAAAAGACTGATGATGATGAAGCTAGTACTGTTGGCGAAGACTCCCCAGTCGTCAAGTTTGTCAATAAAATGCTGCTCGATGCCATCAAAAAAGGCGCCTCTGACCTTCACTTTGAACCTTACGAAAAAAGATACCGCGTTCGTTTCCGCATTGATGGCATATTACGTGAAGTGGCGTCACCACCCGTTGGACTAGCCCTGAAGTTAGCTGCCCGCCTCAAGGTCATGTCTAAAATGGATACCGCTGAACGTCGTGTACCTCAAGATGGTCGTATCAAACTAAAAATTTCCAAAAATAAAGCCATCGACTTTCGTGTCAACACCTGCCCGACGCTGTTCGGCGAAAAAGTGGTAATGCGTATTCTCGATCCATCCAGTGCTTCAATAGGCATTGATATGCTGGGTTATGAAGCCGATCAAAAAGACCTGTACATGAACGCCTTAGCCAACCCCTATGGCATGATCCTGGTGACTGGTCCGACCGGTAGTGGTAAAACCGTATCGCTATACACCGGCCTGAATATTCTGAATACTGAAGACACCAATATTTCAACCGCAGAAGACCCCGTGGAAATTAACCTGGAAGGCATTAATCAGGTTAACGTTAATGAAAAAGTTGGCATGACTTTCGAGGCGGCGCTACGTGCCTTCCTGCGTCAGGATCCAGACATTATCATGGTCGGTGAAATTCGTGACCTGTCAACCGCTGAGATTGCTATCAAAGCTGCACAAACCGGTCACATGGTAATGTCTACCCTGCATACTAATGACGCACCTCTGACTCTGGCCAGGCTGGTTAACATGGGTGTACCACCTTTTAATATTGCCGCCGCTGTCAATCTGATTATTGCCCAGCGTCTGGGACGTCGGTTGTGCGAGAAATGCAAAAAGGTTGATGACCTACCCGACAATGTTTTGGAAGAGGAAGGCTTTACTGCTGAACAAATTAAAGCCGAACCCACCTTGTACAAACCTATTGGTTGTGATGCCTGCGATAAAGGTTACAAGGGTCGTGTCGGCATTTATCAGGTCATGCCAATATCTGAAGCCATAGGAAAAATCATAATGGATGAAGGCACGGCATTAGATGTTGCTGATCAGGCGCAAAAAGACGGTATCAATAATTTGCGACAATCCGCAATTTTAAAAGTAATTTCGGGTGTTACCAGCCTTGAAGAAATTAATCGCGTAACCAAGGACTAAAAGAGTAACAAATCATGGCTAAAGCAAAAACAGCGCCCACAACTGCCACTTTTTCCTGGGAAGGCACCAATAAACAAGGCAAAGTCCTTAAAGGCACAACAACGGCTGTCAGTATTGATGCTGTTAAAGCCGACTTACGTAAAAAGGGTATTACTCCCAAATCTGGGAAAATAAAAAAACAGAAAAAGAAAACTAGTGGTAAGAAAATTACTCCTAGTGACATAGCGGTATTCAGTCGACAACTTGCTACTATGATGAAAGCCGGTGTACCTCTGGTGCAAGCTTTCGACATTGTTGGTCAGGGTCACTCCAACCCCAGCATGGCAGACTTGGTCATGAAAATAAAAATCAGCGTCGAAGGTGGTAACACACTGGCTGCTGCCATGGCCGAGCACCCTCTTTATTTTGATGATTTGTTTGTTAATCTGGTTGATGCCGGCGAACAATCCGGTGCCCTGGAAGAATTACTGGACAAGGTCGCTACCTATAAAGAAAAAACCGAAGCACTAAAATCAAAAATTAAAAAAGCTTTAACTTATCCACTTTCTGTTCTCGTTGTCGCCATGGTCGTAACCGTCATTCTATTGGTCTTCGTAGTTCCCACGTTCTCCAGCTTGTTTGAAGGCTTCGGTGCTGAACTACCCGAATTCACACAAATGGTGGTTAATATGTCAGAGTTCATGATTGCAGACGGCTGGATGGTTGGCCTGGGCATATTTGGAATCTTTTACTTTATCTCGCACATGAAAAAAACCTCCAAAAAATTCAATGAAAATCTGGATAAGCTGTACCTGAAATTACCTATTGTTGCAAACCTGACCCACAGCTCTGCAGTAGCCAGATTTTCACGAACACTCGCCACCATGTTTGCCGCAGGTGTGCCATTAGTGGATGCCATGGAATCAGTTGCTGGTGCCTCAGGTAATGTTGTTTACAAAAGAGCGATTCTGGATCTACGTGATGAAGTAGCACAGGGTTCAACGCTACAATCTGGTCTTTCCCAAAGACCCGAACTCTTCCCCAATATGCTGGTACAAATGGTAGGAATTGGTGAAGAATCTGGCGCACTCGATGAAATGCTTGCCAAGGTCGCCGATTATTTTGAAGCCGCTGTTGATGATGCGGTAGACAACATGACCGCACTAATGGAACCGATAATCATGTCATTTCTGGCGGTTGTCATTGGTGGCCTGGTTATTGCGATGTATTTACCCGTTTTCAAAATGGGCGAAGTGGTTCAAGGAAACCATTAAGCTTTGGAAATTTTACAAGTTTTTGAAAGCACACCATGGCTATTTTATACGACCATAATCGCTCTAGGCCTTTGCGTTGGTAGCTTTCTCAATGTTGTTATTTATCGACTACCAGCTATGCTAGAGCGCGACTGGCGTATTCAATGCCATGATTATCTGGAACTTGGTGATGCTAATATTGATGACAAATTACAGCATCTCTCTTTATCAAAACCCGATTCCACGTGCCCCCATTGTGGCCATAAAATTCGTGCCTGGGAAAACATTCCAGTACTGAGTTATCTTTTTTTAAAAGCAAAATGCTCATCCTGTAGTTCAACCATCTCATTACGATACCCGGCAATAGAGCTGCTTACTGGTGTGTTGTCCGTTGTTGTTGCATTACAATTTGGTGTTAGTCTGGCTACATTTGGTGCATTGCTACTGACCTGGACACTAATCGCGCTTAC
>JBEQLM010000207.1:0-3536 GCA_040325975.1 Gammaproteobacteria bacterium
ATGTAGAAAATACGCTATATCTGTAGACAAGGTACCGTTATGAGTCGCTTAATGCCTGTTTTAATAGAGGTCATGTTAAGATGATGTACTGGTTGTGGTGACTTTAACAGATTTTATCGAGCCTATACTGGGGCGTGTAAATCAGGTCAGAAGGAGTCTGGTCTATATAGTTGAATTATTGGTATTGTGCGTATAAATGAATAAACGTGTTTTTGGGGTGTGATTATGAAAATAATTCGTCGATTTTTTGTGTATTTGTTTACAATTCTGACCGTTCTGATTTTAACTTACGGTTACGTTTATTGGGGCGATTTATTTGGCTCAAAGACGCCGATAGGTTACGTACTTAATATGCCTACGGATGAAAATGATGTTTCAACCATAGAGACGGAAACAATTGATGAGCAAAGTGACCAGCTTGATGAGAAAAATGAACCGCTTGATGTGATTGAGACTGCTCAGGATATGGCCGTTGAAAATGTGGTTATTCAGCCAGACACTGATGTGGTTATTCCGCCAGCTACTGAAATTGTGTTAACTGAGTCGCAACCACCTGCAAACAATATAATTCTTAGCCGAGACGATAAAGCTGCCATCGAAACTCAAAAGCCAGTAGAGCCTTCTATTTCTATTGGTGATTTATGGAAAAAAGCCCGTGATAGCTTTCATTATCGAGATTACGAAACATCAATTGAAAGCTATAAACAATTAATTGCCCGCACTCAGGATAACTTCGATGCTTTTGAAGAGCTGGGCGATGTTTATAAATATTACGGTATGAAGAAAGAAGCAGCTGCGGCTTATTATGAGGCTGCGACAATTCTTGTGCGCCTGGGCAGAATTGACCATGCTGCTGATTTTATGAAGCCATTAACGTTGACCGATACTGTCAAGGCAAAGTCACTTCTTGATCTAATAAAAGCAGAAGCCATATCAAGGTAGTCGGGTACTGACTACGGCGTATTAATGCCGAGTCGCTGCCCTAGTTTCACCTCATTACCCGGAGTCATGGTCTCATCCAGTTTGAATTGTTCTGTGCTTAAAACGATAACGGTTGAGCCCAGATTGAAACGCCCCATTTCCTGACCACGTTCCAGCGTGACTTCGCCTTTTTTGTAATCAAAGCGATTAATCTTTTTACCGATGGCGGTAACCAGTCCATGCCAGACGGTTTCGATGGCGGAGACATTAATCGCACCCACCAGAATCATTGCCATGGGGCCGTGTTCGGTTTCAAAAAAACAGGCACAGCGTTCATTGCGGGCAAATAAACGTGGGATGGTATTCACTGTGTGATTAGCGACACTGAACAGGCGACCGGGAATATAAGCCATGTGAGTCAATGTACCACCGATGGGCATATGAATGCGGTGGTAATCTCTGGGAGAGAGATAGATGGTGGCGAAGTTACCATTTTGAAAAGGTGCGGCCAGTTTTTCATCACCGCCGACCAGTTCCAGTAAGCTGTAGTCATGTCCCTTGGCCTGAAATACACGACCGTTTTCTATTTTTCTTGCCTGACTGACAGCACCATCAACCGGACATAGCCATGAATTTTCAGTCTCGTCAAAAGGACGGCATTCGGGTTTTAAAGCACGGGTAAAAAAAGCATTGAGACTTTGGTAGGCGTATTTATCTTCCTCAACAGCTTCGTGCATTTTCACGGCATTGAATTTTGTGTAAGCACGAATAATAAAATTCTTTGCTGGACGATATTTAATGCGCGCCAGTTTGAACATCAACCACGAAATACCGTGGTGAGGCAGAATGTAAAAGGGTGTGGATAACAGGTAGTCAGTTAAAGGTGCTTTCATATTAGTGATGCATGTGCGAGTGATCCATCGGCTGTTTCTTCACAGGAACAACCAGCTTAACAACGTCACCATTCTCAAGTTTCAAATCAAGATTCACCTGGTCGCCTGCTTTTAATTTTTTCACAGGATTAAATAACATGATGTGATGGCTGCCCGCTTCCAATACTAATTTGCCTTTAGCTGGGATGGTTAACATGTCCATATGTTTCATTTTAGCCATGTCATTTTCCTGTTGCGTCTGGTGAAATGAAATACGCTTAAAATTTTCAGAGCTGGCTGAAACTATTTTTTCTACCCGATCACTCGTGTTCTTAATTTCCATATAGGCGACCATAACTCTGCTCGATGGTGGTGCTTCAGCGATCCATGCGCCCTCAAAAACAAGCGGTGATTGCGCAGTAGCTGTCTGGCTAATAAAGAGTAGTAAAAATAGCAGTGATAAGAGTGGATATGATTTCATAGATCGAGTCCTCGTTATTGAGAAACAGATTATAGGTGCTGGCTGGCTAACAGGAAAGTGCTGTGTGTTTTCATTTATGCAGGGAATGTCAGGAACGGCTAAAATATTCGCTTATGACATCTATCAATACTCAAGAATTGGCGATTGAGCTGAATACTCTGCGCGATTGTATCCGCTGGGCTGTCAGCGCCTTCAATGCCGCCGAACTCAGCTTCGTTCAGGGCATGCCCAATGCGCTGGATGAAGCGGTGTATCTCTGTTTGGCCGCATTGCATCTGCCGCCAGATTTCAGTGAGAATTATTTTGACTGTAAGTTGACCCTGGCCGAACGTAAGGCAGTGCTGGATTATTACAGGCAGCGCATCGAGCAGAAAAAACCTGCCGCTTACATCACTAATGAGGCCTGGTTCGCCGGTCTGGATTTTTATGTCGATGAGCGTGTGCTAATTCCACGTTCACCCTTTGCCGAGTTAATCCAGCAGCAGTTCTCACCCTGGGTGACGGATGAAGACGTCCACAATATTCTGGAGCTGTGCACTGGCAGTGGCTGTATCGCCATCGCCTGCGCCCATGTTTTCGAGAACGCCAATGTGGTCGCTAGCGATATTTCTGCCGATGCCCTGGCGGTGGCTGAAATCAATCGGCACAGGCATGGCCTTGAAGACAGGCTGGAGCTGGTGCAGTCCGATTTATTCGAGAACGTGCCCAATCGCCAGTATGATCTCATCGTCAGCAATCCACCTTATATCTCCGAACAGGAAATGACTTTGCTCAGTGACGAACTCAAGTCCGAGCCAGCGCTGGGTCTGGTCGCCGGAGAGCAGGGGCTGGATGTGGTCACCCCTATGTTGCAACGTGCGCGTGAATTCCTCTCTGACAACGGTGTTCTGGTGGTCGAGGTGGGTTATTCATGGCCAGCATTGGAAGCAGCACTGCCCAATGTGCCTTTCGTTTGGCTGGATTTCGAATACGGCGGCGATGGCGTATTTATGCTCACCGCAGAGCAACTCGATAGACATCAGGATGATTTTGATGCGCTTTGAGTGGTAACATTCAACGATTACAAAATAACAACGAAAAAAGCGATCTACTCTTATGTCTGGCAACACCATCGGAAAACTTTTCACCGTCACCACCAGTGGCGAATCTCACGGCCCGGCCTTGCTGGGTATCGTTGATGGCTGCCCACCGGGACTGGAAATCTGTGAGGCTGATCTGCAGCTGGAACTGGATCGCCGCAAACCCGGTACTTCGCGCCACAC
>JBEQLM010000208.1:0-3510 GCA_040325975.1 Gammaproteobacteria bacterium
GGGGTTTGATTATTAGCGAAGTTGACACGGAATGTTTTTGTAGGGTGGGCACGTTATAGGTGCCCACGTAGCTGCTAATGAGTTTTTACTCTGCCCCCAATATTCCTTTTTACTCCTGCCCCTGTTGTTTCATAGAAGTAAGCGTGTTGAACATCGTATCGTAGCTTGAAATATAGTTGCTAATACTTATAGGGGAATGTGTCGGAAGATATGATGGCTTGATTGTGACAGAGTGAGCAGGTTTTATAGTTTTATTCATTCGGCGCAATGCCCTGCGGTTATTGCGCCCTACAGCTCTTATAGTTGGCCGAAAATGCAGGGGTAATATTTCAATTATTTTGAGTTTTATATAATGACTCGCTACATTTATAATGTTTCGACACAAATCTCTGCTTCTTTGTAGAAACTTTCCATCCAAACCTTTGGTCTAAATCTTAATCTGTATTAAAAACTATATCCCATGAAAAAAAACCAATCTAAACGGTTCATTTCTCTGTTCATATTATATCTTTTAGTGCTGAGTCCTTTATCGGGTGCCCAAATTGTTATCGATTCTTCTTCATCAGGCCAAACACATAGTAAAATCTTTGCGGATACATTGCATGAGGCTCGACGCGTGAAAAAGGCTTCGTATACTGTGCGCAGTCGCCATTTAAAAGCGGGCGAACCCATCTATACCAACCGGTTAATATTAGAAGACTCGCCCTACCTATTACAGCATGCTCACAACCCGGTGAACTGGTATGCCTGGGGTGATGAGGCTTTTGCCGCCGCCCGCAAGCAAAATAAACCCGTATTTCTTTCCATTGGTTACTCTACCTGTCATTGGTGTCATGTGATGGAGGAGGAGAGTTTTGATGACGAAGCCGTGGCGGCGATATTAAATCGCGACTTTATCAGCATTAAGGTTGACCGTGAGCAGCGCCCGGATCTGGATGAGATTTATATGATGGGCGTCCAGTTGATGACCGGTAGCGGCGGCTGGCCTATGTCTAATTTTTTAACCGCAGATAGCATGCCTTTTCACGGTGGAACGTACTATCCTAAAGAGGACTTTATTCAGTTGCTGCAACACGTTCATCAGGTCTGGAAAGACGATCCATTGTCGTTGAAGAATGGCGCCAGTAAAATTTATAAAGCTATTGAACATCAACTGAACAGTCGTGGGCAAGCGGCCAGCATCGGGCAGCAACACATAGATGAGGCACTGACTCAACTATTGTCCACGGAAGACCGAAGGCATGGTGGCCGTACAGGTGCGCCAAAATTCCCCAATGAGGCCTCATTGTTACTCCTGCTGGGGCAGATCGAACGTAGCGATGAGCCAATTACAACGAACCCTTATTGGCAAACGCTATACCGAGCACTGGATGGTATGTTGCGGGGTGGCATTTACGATCAGGTGGCGGGTGGATTTCACCGATACTCCACCGATGCCAAATGGTTAGTGCCGCATTTTGAAAAGATGCTTTACAACCAGGCGCAATTGTCGAGGTTATATGCCCGTGCCTGGAAACTGAGTGGTGATAAAGAGTTTCGCCGTATCGCTGATGAAACTCTGGATTATGTGTTGCGGGAAATGCGTTCAAAGAATGGTGCTTTTTATTCTGCCACTGATGCCGACAGCGAGGATGAAGAAGGTAAATATTTTGTGTGGCACTACAGTGAACTGGAAAAACGGCTCAACGATAAGCAGCTCACATTGATGGAAACAGTGTACGGTGTAACATGGGAAGGCAACTTCGACAATGCTAACCTTCTTTACTTGCCGAAACCTCTGAATCAGGTCGCCAGCCAGCTTAAGTTAGACCGCACAACTTTGCTGCAACAACTTGGCGTCATTAAACAAACACTTTTAAGCATTCGCCAACAACGCATACCCCCATTACGAGATGACAAAATTATCACCGAATGGAATGGCATGATGATCACAGCTCTCGCCGAGGCTGGTTATTTGTTAGACGAACCAAAGTATATCGCCGCCGCGGTCAAAGCAGCCGAATTTATCTGGCAACACAACCGCAATGAACAAGGTTTATTGTATCGCATTCACCTTAATGGTCGTTCCACTACTCAAGCGACACTGGCAGATTACAGCTTTTATCTAGAAGCCATGCTGGCTCTTTACGACGCCAGTGGTAATCGTAAATGGTTAAGCAGAGCTAGTACTCTGCAACAACAAATGACCGAACTGTTCTGGGAAAAAAATGGAGGCGGTTTTTACATCAGTCAGACCTCTACAACAGGGCCGATGATCATGCGTAGCCAGTCGTCATCAGATGGCGCTACAGCTTCAGGTAATTCAGTGGCACTGGTAGCTTTAGTTTCACTCAAACAACGCGCCACAAGTTTTGCATTACAAAGTCAAATTGAGCAACAAATTAACCATTTTTCACCTCGACTAAATAACTCGCCCCTTGCGCTGAGTTATATGCTCACTGGCATCGATGAATATCTGCATCCCAGACCACATTTAGTTCAATACGCTGGCGGTGGTCACGTGCGAATGGTCGCCACTTTACAGCAGAGTGAATTGAAAGCTAATCAACTGTCCGTTGAGCTGGCGATTGAGAAAGGCTGGCATATCAACGCGAACAATATCGGCGATGCAAAGTTGATTGCCACTGAATTAACACTGGATAATGGGCGAGTGAAAGCCATCCATTATCCCAAAGCGATAGAGAAGACGGTAGCGTTTACCGATTCGCCGCTGGCACTTTATCAGGGCAGGGTTAAAATAGTGGCAGAGCTACAGAAAGACGCGGTTCACTCTAAAGCGGCTACACCCATAATCGCTTCGATTAGGCTGCAGGCGTGCAGCGAGAGCGTGTGTCTACCGCCCGAGACCTTGCGAATGATTTTAAGAAACCAAACTCTCTGAACTAATTCGTTTGATGCTTATTTTACTTGAGGTCAGATGGCGATAAACCATCATCCCTTATCTACTGATGAGATAGAACATGGCTCAACTAAAAAAGAAATATTTTCTCGTAACCATTGGGGTTCTTTTTCTGGGTGTTGCCGTATTTACAAACCGAGATGAGCAGCCACTAGATTTACACAGTCATATACAACAGCATGTACTGGAAGCAGAATATGGCAGTGCCACGACCTTCCATTTTGCATCCCAGCCCGGTATCGTTTCAACCTCCACTGAATCCTCAACATCTTTAGTCGGTAAACTGCAGGCCAATCAAGCTGATGTCCGCTGGTTCGCTGCGGGAGAACTGGCAAAGAGAAAAGATAAGCGCGCGGTCGAATACATAATTAAGGCGATGCGCGATCCAACCGATACGATTCGTGTTTGCGTTATGGCACAGGCGTTAGGGCGTATAAAAGATCCGCGGGCATTGGGCCCGCTTTCAGCGGCGGCGTTTGATTCCACCAATCGTGATCTGCGCCTGTGCGCTATTCAGTCACTGGGTATGTTGGGTGATCCTCGAGCCGTTCCAAAATTAATTGAAGCACTTGAGACGCGTAATATGACCATTGCCGCTGCGAGTGCGTTAG
>JBEQLM010000209.1:0-3507 GCA_040325975.1 Gammaproteobacteria bacterium
ATAAAGCAAGAAGAGAAGTAGATAAGCAAATTAAAGCAATGATGGAAAACACAGGAGATGAATTCCATGAAAATTTGGATCGTGCAAAAGTTCGTGCAAAATATAATGAAGCTGTAGAAAAAGCCAGAGCAGAACAAGAACGAAAAAAACGGGCTTATTTGAGAAGACAGGCTGAGCTGAAAAAGAAAGCAGCGGAAGATTCTAAGCCTGATTCTGACCCTTGTTCCGGTAAGTCAGCTCGTTTCCTTTCAACCTGTAGATAATTCTCATCCGCCAGCCTTAAGGATAAGGCTGTATAATTAGTCATATTGAATATGAATACTATGACTGTCCTCCATGCGGAAAAAAACAAATCAAACTAGAAAAACGAATAATCGAAATACTACTGTAACTCGATCTCGGTCGAGAAAGCCAATAAACCAAACTCAGCGTAAATACTTAAAAGTTTTTTTATTCGTTCTTATAGCTAGCCTTGTCTATCTGACATATCTTGATGTAAAAATAATTAGTAAATTCGAAGGCAGAATCTGGCAATTGCCTGCCCGAGTCTATGCTCGGCCACTGGAATTGTATGAGGGTATGCGCTTAACGCCTGCGCAGTTAGTAACCGAGCTTGATATATTGAATTATTCTGCCGAAGCCACTGCTCCATTAGAATCAGGGCAATTTCAACGTTCTGGCAATCGTTTTGATATTGTTACTCGCGGATTTGAGTACTGGGATGGTGAAGAAATTAGCCGCTCAATTCGAGTAGAAATAAACAGTGAAAAAATATCTAATCTTAAAGACATAAGCACTGATGAATCACTGGCATTAGTCAGATTCGATCCTGCCTATCTTGCAGGTATATTCCCTTCCCATGGTGAGGACAGAGAGCTTGTCAGACTAGAAGAAGTACCAGATGAACTGATAGCGATGTTGATACTGATTGAGGATCGACGATTTTTTGATCACCTGGGCGTAGATGTAAGATCGATAGCCAGAGCTTTTGTTGCCAATATAAAAGCGGGCCGGACAGTGCAAGGTGGTAGTACGATAACGCAACAACTGGTTAAAAATTTATTTTTAAGCCCCAGTCAAAATCTGTGGCGTAAAGCCAATGAAGCGGTTATGGCGGTGTTGCTGGAATTGCAATTCAGCAAGAAAAAAATTCTTGAAACCTATCTCAATGAAATCTACCTGGGCCAGGATCAGGATCGTGCTATTCACGGTTTTGGACTGGCCAGTTTGTACTATTTTTCTAAACCCTTGCATCAACTGGCTCTGGATGAAATGGCTTTACTTGTCGGTATGGTCAAAGGTGCTTCTTATTACAATCCCATCAGGCAGCCAGATCGTGCTAGAGAAAGGCGCGATGTTGTTCTAACGGCCGTGTTCAATAATGGTCTGATATCGAACCAGCAGTTTAGGGATTTATCTTCTAAAAAAATTAAAACAGCACGACATGTAAAGCGGGTTCGTTATCCTGCTTATCTTGATCTAGTTAAGAGACAATTAAAAGTCACCTATAATTCTGATGATTTAAAGTCTGAAGGTTTGCGTATTTTTACTGCTTTTGATCCTTATGTTCAGCAGCAAACAGAAAATGCTGTTGTTACTGTCATGCCTCAGTTATCGAGCAATAAAGAATTGCAGGCAGCAGCCATTGTTGTCTCACCGAACAATGGCGAAATTCTGGCGATGGTGGGTGATCGTCAACCCGATTATCCCGGTTTTAATCGGTCTTTGGATATTCAGCGCCATATCGGTTCCCTGATCAAACCGGCTATTTATTTGTCGGCACTCAAGCAAAGCAGTAAATATACATTAGCCAGTTTGGTTGATGATTCTCGCTTGCGTGTTATGGGTGATGATAAACAGATCTGGCAGCCAGAAAATTATGATCATAAATATCATGGCGAGGTTACATTATTTGAGGCATTGCTTAAGTCTTACAATATACCTGCAGCAAGATTAGGTCTTGATGTCGGTCTGGGTGAAATCAGTAAAACCATTCAGCAATTAGGCAATCATAGTCGCTTACCGCCCTATCCATCGATGACCCTGGGAGCGGTGGATATGTCACCATTTGATGTGGCATCGATTTACCAGACTTTTGCCGCCAGTGGTTTTCATAGTCCATTGAAAAGTGTGATTGCGGTATTAGATAAAAATGGAAGATCCCTGAAACGATATCCTGTGGATGTTGCGCGTGAAGTTGCGCCTGACGTAGTGGCTTTGATCAATTACACCATGCTAGGTATTGCAGAACAGGGCACAGCGAAAAGGCTCTCACATGATCTGGATATCAAGGTTGCGGGTAAAACCGGTACTTCTGATGATTTGAAAGATAGCTGGTTTGCCGGCTTCTCTGGGGACGCTGTGGCGGTAGTCTGGACAGGTTATGATGATAATCGTCCTACAGGCTTAACCGGTGCATCGGGAGCCTTGCGGATTTGGTCGAAATTAATGAACTCAATTTCATCAAAGTCCTTTGAGGTTTTGATGCCGGATAATATTACGATGAAGTGGGTTGAAGGGGAATCTGGACTTCTATCGGGGAAAGATTGTGAAAATGCGATAGAATTACCCTTTATTAAAGGCTCCGAACCTAAGGCCGAGGCCGAATGTTCGGAAGGTTCCTGGTTTCAGGACATGTTTGGTGACTAAGTTTGTTTAGATTATTTTTTCTTTTCTCCGTTATTTTGTTGTTGTCCTCATGTACTACGATTAAGCAAGAGCCGCTTGATTCCCCAATAGTACAGGAAACAAATGAATTAGCAGCATGGCGCTTATCGAGTAGTGAGCAACGTTTGGCTTCTTCAAATCGTGCTATTGCCCAGCTTTTACAACAGGCTGATGATTTAATGACTGAGGCTAATTTTGCGATGTCAGCAGATAAGCTGGAACGGCTGGTTCGCATTGAGCCTACGTTTGCACAAGCATGGAGTCGTCTCGCCTGGATGGCGCTTGAAGACGGTGATGCCAAACGTTCACATCAACTGGCTCAGCGCAGCAATAGCTATTCTCGCGATAATGCAAATCTGAAATTATTGAACTGGCAATTCATATTAAAAGCGGGTGAGTTGCTAGAAGATATTGATATTATCCAGCAGGCTGAGCAGATGATTAAAATACTGCTTGCTGAGTTGGGTGCTGAATAATGAAAGCCTCTGAGTATTTAGCCGAGGACGGTGTTTTTAGTGCTCAGGTTGAGGGCTATAAGGTTAGACACAACCAGCTTGCTTTGAGTGATGCCATTGAACAGGCCATAAAAAATAAAAAAGTACTGGTCGCGGAAGCCGGTACCGGTATTGGCAAAACATTTGCCTATCTTGTACCCGCTATCACGTCGGGTAAAAAAGTCATTATTTCTACCGGCACCAAACATCTGCAAGATCAACTTTTTCGTACCGATATACCACGTGTCTTAAAGGCGCTGGATATGCCGATAAAAGTCGCGTTGTTAAAAGGTCGTTCAAACTACCTTTGTCTGCATCGATTACAAATTGCACCGCATCTTGGTTT
>JBEQLM010000020.1:0-14066 GCA_040325975.1 Gammaproteobacteria bacterium
ACAGGTCAACGCTTTCCCAGAAGTTGCACATAACTACCAGCGCGATCATGAAATGAATATGTGGTTTGTATTGGCAACCGAAACACAACAGGAACTTAACAACACACTCAATGCCATTGAAGATACCACTGGTATTCCCGTCTATAACATGCCCAAACAAAAGGAATTTTTTGTCGGTCTGCATTTCAAAGCTTGAAACGAAGATATCAATATGAATCAAGCTGTGAAAAATAAAAACGTTGATAATGATGAGCTGGATCGCCGCATTGTCATGGCAACACAATCTGGCCTACCGGTAGTGACAGAACCCTATCATCAGATTGCCGAACAGCTCAACATTCCAACTCAGTTACTCATGGACAGGCTGGATGCGATGAAAAAAGATAATCGTATTCGTCGCATCGGTGTCGTACCCAATCATTACAAACTGGGTTATACCGCCAACGGCATGTCCGTTTGGGATGTCGACGATGCCATCATCAATGAAGTCGGTGAACAGTTAGGCGAACTAGATATGGTCACACATTGTTATCAACGTCCACGCTTTTTACCCGAATGGTCATACAATTTATTTGCTATGGTACACGGCCATGACCGCGAAGAAGTTTTAAATAAGGTTCAACAAATAGCTGAACTATTGGGCAATAAATCACGTAAGCACGATATCCTGTTCAGCACCCGTATACTGAAAAAGACTGGCCTGCGCCTTAAAGAAAAAGCCGAGGAAAAATAAAGATGTTTCGTATCTCGCAATATATGCAGGAACTGGTCAATCCATCAGACAGCCCTCGTCCACGAAAACCAGCTGGACCCGTTGTTATCTGGAATTTAATACGACGTTGCAACCTGACCTGCAAACACTGTTATGCCACTTCTGCGGATAAAGATTTTCCGGGCGAATTAAGCACTGAACAGGTTAATGGAGTGATGGATAACCTCAAATCATTCGGTGTACCGGTACTGATACTCTCGGGTGGCGAACCTTTAATGCGACCCGATATTTTTGAAATATCTCATCGTGCTAAAGATATGGGCTTTTATGTTGGCCTGTCATCTAATGGCACACTCATTTCAGAAGAAAACATCCAGGACATTGTTGATGTGGGCTACAACTATGTAGGTATTAGTATCGATGGTAGCCGTGAAACACATGACAAATTTAGACGCAAACAGGGCTCCTTTGATGAAGCCTTAAATGGCATTCGCTTATGCCACGATGCAGGCATTAAGGTCGGCCTACGCTTTACCTTAACTCAGGACAATAAACAGGATCTTCCAGAACTACTTCAATTAATGGATGACGAAGGTATCGACAAATTTTACCTGTCACACCTTAACTACGCAGGCCGTGGTAATAAAAATCGACGCGATGACTTACACCATCAAATGACACGTGAAGCCATGGATCTGATCTTCAACACCTGTCTTGAAGATGTCAAAGCTGGACGTAAGCGTGAATTTGTCACCGGCAATAATGATGCTGATGGTCCTTACATGCTGTTATGGGCAAGAGAAAACTTGCCAGAACATGCTGATCACCTTGAACAGTTATTAAGACAATGGGGCGGCAATTCTTCGGGCGTTAATATATCCAATATCGATAACATTGGTAACGTGCATCCTGACACCATGTGGTGGGAATACACCATCGGCAACGTGAAGGAACGCCCATTTTCAGAAATATGGATGGATACTTCAGATCCGCTAATGGCTGGACTTAAACTCGAACACCGTCCGGTTGAAGGTCGCTGTGCAGCTTGCAGCTACTACGATATTTGTGGTGGCAACACTCGCACACGAGCATGGCAACTTACTGATAATTTCTGGGCAGAAGATCCGGGCTGTTATCTCGACAATGATGAAATTGGGGTTGATGAAAATCAGCAGCGACTGGAATTGACGGCCTATTCACGCAGACAAAAAGCATCTAGCTAAAACTAATTTTTCATTCCAATAAAAAACAGGACTAGATAAACTAACGTGATGCTTGAAACATTAATCCCTTATCTGCCGCATCTGCAAGCATCACTGAATGCACTAGCTGCCATCTTGTTAGTAAACGGCTATCGCTTCATAAAGCGAAAGAATCTTCGGGCACACCAGATCTGCATGACAGCAACATTGATAACCTCTGCAATTTTTTTAGCTTCGTATTTAACTTACCATATTAACGTTGGCTTCCACCCGTTCGCTGGGCAAGGAATAATAAGATACTTTTATTTTACTATTCTCATTTCACACGTGACACTTGCCGCCACTCTGGTGCCAATGGTTATTATTACAGCCACGCTTGCATTGAAAGGTAATATTAAAAAACACCCTCGTATTGCACGCTGGACTTTACCTATCTGGCTATATGTTTCGATTACCGGTGTAGTTATTTACCTGTTCGTTTTTCACCTGTATCATTCTCCAATAGATATTTGAAGAACGACCAACTTCTCTTTTAAACACGCTAATTTAATAATATACAGGCATTACTACTTATGGAATTTATATACTTCACAACTGCAGGCTTAGTACTCTACTTTGGTTCGAGCTGGATTTTAACTAGAGTAGAACAGGCTCGTGGAAAACAATTCAAACATCGTGATTTAGTGTTTTTTGCCATTATCTTCGTACTGGCTATTAGTTCTTTTAATATGATTCAGTATTTAACCGTGAGCACTGAAGATTCAACCGTGAGTACCCAGAACCAATAGCACTCAGATTATTTAATAACAAAGCCTCGACTAACATCAAAACCTACCAGCAATATTTGGGCAGGTTTAATTTCGATGTCCTGATCAAATTCATGATCAAAACCTTCCTTTAAAACACTGTCGTCCATCTTTATTGCAAGATGATGACTGCCTGCAGATACCTTAACACTGTGATAAACATCAACACCGCTGTCCTTATAAAAACCAGGTGCTTCAGACGTTTGTGAATACATCGGAACACCATCAAGCATCGCTTCTATTACGATAGGTGAGCGCTCACGAGAACAGTTCATAGGTGCTCTCATATTGGGAGGTAACTTCATCAGCTCCTTTTGAGTACGCCGGATGCATGGCTCTTTTATCTCACCCGCATGTGCAAAAGAAATTGTCATAATTGCCTCATCATCAGCTAACTGACGATAAGAAGGCGAAGTGGATAAATACCATATCAAGCCCATAAAAACGCTGTAATTAATGGCCTGCAGAATATACCTGAAAAATTTATTTTTAAAATTAAACATCTGATGACTCCCTGATATTTCCATCATCAGACGCATCAACGACTTCTTTATTTAGTTCTAATAATTCATTACGAAATGAACTCAATTCATTTTCAATCGATTTTTTATCGGTTTCAGAACCACCAAATACTCTAATACGTCTTCGGTCTGCACGCTTCCTAAGTATCGGCTTACGCTCTCCTGAAAAACGCTTATCCACCCAGAGATTACCAAAACGGAAAAAGCAATCATTATGACGACAACCAACTATCATTATGCCATCTGCACCTTTCTTCAAAGCATACTCAACCATTGTTGGCGGTATCATGCCACTACACATCAACTTGATACCTTTGGTTTCATTGTTATCCAGACGATTAACATTAAAACCATGTTCACAACCAACCATAAGAATATTGGCTGGACCAGTCATTTCATTAACTGCGGCTTCGGTCATAGTACGAATTTTATCGACAGGCAACGCAGGCATATCAATACCTGTTTTCAATTCTTCTTCTGCCAATCTGAATGGATTTGAAGATGGGCAGGAAGCCATACAAATACCACAGGACGCACAAAGATTAGGATCAACAACCACTTCCTTTTCAAATTTCGCACCATCTGTGCGTGCCTGCACAGTAATCGCTTCAAAGGGGCAGTCATCAAAACACAATTCACAACCATTACAGTGCGCAAGATCAACCACTGCAGCAGGCGCATCTTTTTTAGACGGTATCCAGGGCAATAGCATTAACACGAATGTAATAACCGTGGCCAGCATCCACGTTTTACCTTCTGACCATAAATCCATTAAAGGATAAGCATTTAGATAGAACCAGTCGAGATTTAATACCGTTGGCATAGAAGTCAGGTCAGCAGGCCCATGACTTACCGCTGGTTTGATAAATGACAACACCAGCAATGCCAAAAAACAACCGATCGCAAGACCACGAGGTGGGTTTATCTCAACATTTGAAATTCTTTTAACGTGCAACCACAATAAAAAAAATAATATCAGTGGCTGACCTAATAGATGCAGAAATTCTATAAGAATAAAGAAACGATCAGTCATCTGCCCTTGCAGGAAGTTACTCGCCATCGAGCCTGAAAATATCGGCAAGGAATCCAGAAGTCGAGCAGAACCAATGGCTACATACTGCGCCAGTTCATCCCACACCAACCAGTAACCGGTTATACCCAATGTCACTACTAGCCATAGTATAGGTAAGCCCGATACCCACGAAAACCAGCGAAACCCTCTGTAACGACCCGATGCAAATTCTTTGAACAAGTGCAACAGAATAGTAATAATTGCCGCATCAGAAGCGTAACGATGTAAGCTTCTCATGACACCGGCGACATACCATTGTTCGTGTGTTATATATTCAACGGAATCATAAGCACCATCAATACTTCCGTGAAAGATACCAAAAAGATAAAGGCCAGTAACGAGGATAATCCAGAACAAAAAGAATGTTAGCGTTCCAAGATGATACACAGGATTCCATTCTGTACCAAAGGAAACATTAAACCAGGACTCTAGAGCCAAATAAGCTCTTTTAATAGGGTTAACCAACACAGAATTTTCTCTCACATAAATGAATGTCGAATTTTAGCATTTTGCTATATTAAGTTTTAATGATACACATCAAGTATCGAGATGTTGGCTGGTTTTACGCCACTCCTTGACGATAAATACTGCAGTGAACAAAATAATCATTGCTCCAATCAGAATCCCCAAAAACAATGAGTAATCAAAGTAATAACCATCACGTACGGGATCATAGGTAGTACAGAACAACTTTATTTTGTTAGTCAGATCAGAAAGAAACGTTTGATTCTGCTTCGGCTGGCCTAATATGAGTTCTTTTAATGGCTCTATTAATAAAGGGGTATCAAACACCTGCCCGTAAACCTGTCGATAAACCTTACCATCAGCATCGATAATGGTTGCCTGAATTAAATGATCAAAACCACTGGCTGAGGGAAAGTAAATAAAACCCGTATCTTTTAACAGGCTTTCCACTTCATCAGCGGCAATAGTCAGTAAATGCCAACCCTTATTATGTATACCCTGCTTGTTTGCAAAATACTGCATGGCATCGGGTGTATCTACAGGTGTATCAAAACCAACAACGGCGACAGAAAAATTGTCCTTTCCTAGTGCATCACGAGCTTTTTCCACAACCTTGGCTAAATGTCGCGTAGTCATCGGGCAAATCTTATAGCAACTGGTATAGACCATACTTAATACCAGTGGTTTACCCGCGAAATCACTCATTGAAACAGGTTGTCCTTCAGCATTTATAAATGAATACTCTCCTAACTGCTTACCAATCACACCCTGACTAATTTTAAGAGCTGTATCGTAATTAAAGCCCTCTTTTATATCAGGTTTAATTTGAGGAGGAGTTTCACTTGCTAGCTGTGTGTTTGCATAAACAGCAAGCGGAGGAAAAAACAAAATCAGCACAAAGCTGAATGCAAGAAATAACTTCATGCTTACCTATGTTTAAAATGGACAATACCCGAAAGGGTATCATAAAAGAAAAAAAACTAACTTATTAAAATACAAAAAAAACGCGGGTCAGCCAAAGGCTTTCCCGCGTTCTTTTACTACTTAGACTTACTGCTAGCCAATAGGCCAAACAGATGATAAGTAATCCCAGTTAATCGCGTAATAAACCACGAAACAAACCAGTAAAGCCAGAGCAAGAACAAATGTTCCCGGTGCTTCGAAGCCACCGCTATGATCATGCTCTATAGGTTCTGCTCTCTCCAATCGAGGTGGCTGTTCAATATTGTAAACAGAATCAGCCAATGGAATACCACAGAAGCCCTGGAATAGACCTGCTGATGGTTCTAGTTTCTTACCGAAAAGCAATGAGCCAACAGTAACGATTAAGAACATAGCACCGCCTAAGGCAGCTAGCACACCACCGATTCCACCGACAGCCATCATCATATAAGCCGTACCAGGATAGTCAAAGCTTAATGCAGCTCCGGTGAAGTCCATGTCCCAATGACGACGTGAGACACCCAAAGTACCCGCACCCAGTAAGAACAGGATCATGATTGTCATGCCTAGTGAGAAAACATAAGGTTGCCATTTCGCCATCCAGGGTAAGAACAGAGCACGCCTGAACAAAACTGGAATCAACAAGTAAGTTAATGCCATAAATGTCAGTGTTGTGCCAACTGCTACCGTTGCATGGAAATGCGCAGGTACATAAATTGTATTATGGATGATCAGGTTGATCTGCTCAGTACCCATAACAACACCGGTGATACCACCGATGAAGCCGAAGATAATAAGAGCAAAGAAGAAACCTGAAAATACAGGATTTCCCCATGGTGCTTTACGCAACCATTCAAACAAACCTTTGGTATAACCTTTGGAGCGCTGAGCTACTTCCATCGCACCAGGAACGGTCAGACCATGGATCATACTAGCCAATACAGCAAGGTACATCGCATAACTGGTGTTAAAGATCTTCCACTCGGAGCTAACACCTGGATCAACCAGAATATGATGCGCACTAGCCAATTGCAGGAAGAAGATATAAAGCAGGAATGCAAAACGACTGACTTTTTCAGACATTGGACGCGCACCAAACAAAATACCTGTAATCAGATACCAGATAGAGACATGCGCCGCAACGTTGATCTGTTGTGATGAATGTCCTAATGCCCACCAGATAATACGGTACATTTCAGCATCAATATGATTAATGTAACCAATCGACCATAAGAAAGTCGGGAACAGGATAATTGCACCTGATGCAATCGTAAAGATCGCAATAATACATGCGGTTAAAGCGCCAAAAGTGACCAGAGGGATTGAACCATCATAAGTTTGATCATCTTTCGCAATAACCAAGGTACCCAAAAAGACGAAACAGCCAATCAATGCACCTACTGCAAAAAGAATCAGACCCAGATAAAAATGTGGGGCCGCCTGCATAGGCACATAGGATGTCATCATTACGCTTGAATTACCTTGCATTACTGCAACGTTATTCATAACCGCACCAATAATCATCAATGCAAAGCCAGCCCATGCCCAACGGGGAGCAGCCAGCCTACTTCGTAATAATGTCGATGCTGCAAAATAAAGAACCGCTATCTCGAAAAAGATAACCCAGAAAATCAATGCATTAATACCATGAGCAGTCAGTACCTGATAGAACAGGTCTGCTGGTAACAAATGAACTTCCTGCCAACGAGTTAAAATAACGCCAAGTGCTAAAATACCGGCGATAAGAAGAAAGACAACCCCTGCCACCGCGTTGACTTTCATCAAACTCTCAGCAGATTTGTCAAAATAAAAGCCCGAATCGGGACAAACTCTAAATCGTGCCATCTTAATTCTCCTTCACGAAAATTTTGCCAAGCATGGTATGGTGACCAATGCCGCAATATTCATTACAAACAACAGTAAATTCACCAGCCTGATCAGGTGTTACATTAATGACCATTTCATAACCGGGAACAACTTGTAAATTGATATTAACCGGCTGCAGAGAAAAACCGTGGTTCCAGTCCATCGAACCTAAATGCAGTCGATAGGTCTTATTTTTCTCAAGATTGAGAATTGGATACCACTGCCAGAGTCTGCCTAGCATATAGATATCACTACCAGCTGGAGGTGACACAATTGGCAGACCTGATTGCTCGTGTACACCAGTTTGGTATTCTTCAACAAAAGCTTCTACAGCTGCGCCATATTTTTCAGCATTGGTCTGATAGGCCTCAGTTGAAAGGTTCTGTTTTCCATAAACATGCCAGTAAGGCATCATGAAAAACATAATTAAACACCAGACTAAGGCAATGCCTGCCCAGACAATTTCTTGTTTGCCAACAGGGACGTTCCACCATATCCGCTCAGCAGGGGGTAAAAATGAACTCATAGGATTCTCCTTATTTCGCGATAGGTAGGGTTGCGACTTCCATAACACCCCAAAGAGTGTAGAAAACCGTAGGCATTGCCACACCTATGAATAGTAATAGAAACGGGTTATCCAGCATTCGCTGAAAAAAAGGAATCCGCTCTGGTTTCGGCAAGTTATTTTCTTCTGACATGCTGAATCTCCTTCAAGATTATTGATTATAATTATTAGTTTTTTAAGTATAGTACATATATATGATCAGACCGAAATGTCCATTCTTGACACTAAATCTAAACAAAATACACAACTCTGCAGCCGCAACAGCCATACTCCTGCAATTAGTAAGAAAGATTATAGAACCCCCAGATATAGGACATGATCTATATCAACTTAATTAGCCAAGAACCTGCTGCTTTCTCACCAGACAATACCATGTGGATCAGGAACTTGCACTCCATACATTAAAATCTCTGCGAAAAGCATGGAGCAGGCCTGCAATACGAATCTGGCAATATTAGATGTGTATAATATTGATCTACACCAAAACACAGACTATTAAGAATAGATTAGAATCCTCACCTCACCATATCGAATAACAAATGATTAGTAATAGCAGGGGTCTGTAAATGGCATTAATTGAATGGCGCGAAGAATATTCTACTGGGATATCTGGCGTTGATTTTGAACATCAGGAGCTTATAGCATTAATTAACTCAGTCTATGAGATGCTAGGCGATTCATCGGACAAAACCAACATCATCAACTGCCTGGGTGACATCTACGGAAGCATTTCATCACACTTCGCACTTGAAGAACGGTGGATGGAACAACATAACTATGACGACTATAAAGCCCATAGAGAGGATCATGAGCGCCTACTGGACGATATTGGCGATATCACTGACGATGTTGAAACCAGCCACAAGCTTAATATAGAACAATTACGCGAAAGGCTGAGCAACTGGTTTCTCAATCACTTCAAAACACACGATGCGCGCCTGCACAAATTTGAAACAACAAATACACATACATAATGACTCAATCTCTAACTTCCCCTGATTCAGATAAATCAATCGCAATCTGGCTACTTATTTGCTGTGCGACGGTATTTGGTATGGTAGTACTCGGTGGTGTAACACGCCTCACCGGTTCTGGCCTCTCCATGGTGCAATGGGCGCCTATAATGGGTATATTGCCACCACTTAATCAGGATGCATGGCAAGAAACCTTTAGCCTTTATCAGCAATTCCCCGAGTTCCAGATAAAAAACTTCCACATGACTCTGGATGATTTCAAATCTATATTCTGGTTTGAATACGCGCATCGATTACTGGGGCGCGGCATTGGTATTATATTTTTCCTGCCATTCCTATTTTTCTTTTTCACGAGAAAGGTCAACAAATCCCTAACACCTAAATTACTCACCATGTTTGTACTGGGCGGACTTCAGGGATTGATGGGATGGTATATGGTAAAAAGCGGCCTGGTAGACGACCCGCACGTCAGCCAATACCGACTGACAGCTCACCTGAGCCTGGCCATCATTATTTATGCCTACATGTTTTGGGTTGCATTAGATCTGCTATCACCGAAAATAAGTTCTGCAACCATAGTTAAAGACCCAAAACTCGTACGACTCTCGACCATAATCACCTCTATGGTTTTTATAACCATCATATCTGGTGGTTTTGTTGCGGGCACCAGAGCAGGCTTTGCCTTTAATACCTTCCCTTTAATGGATGGACAATGGATACCCAATGGATTATTTTCGGTCGAACCCGTCTGGCGTAATTTTTTCGAGAACATCATCACCGTTCAATTTGATCATAGAGTATTGGCTACCGTCCTTTTCTTGCTCATTCCCGCTTTCTGGTTAAAAACAAGAAAACTTGAATTAGAACCAATATCAAAGACTAGCATTCATCTACTATTGGCAGCGCTTGCGCTACAAATCACACTTGGCATATCCACTTTGTTACTCATTGTCCCTGTTTCACTAGCGGCTGCTCATCAAGCTGGAGCCGTTATCCTGTTAACTGCCGCGCTATTTGTTAACCACCAACTTCACCGGTGAGCATGACAACATAGCGACTTATCAACAATGTTGATTAAATACATCCATGTATCCTCCGTTATTCTTACCCTGATATTTTTTATCATGAGAGGGATATGGATGATCACGGACATGGAAACATATAAAAAGAAATGGGTAAAAATACTGGCACCGATTATCGATAGCGTATTACTTGTCAGTGCAATCCTGTTAGCCATAGAGACGCATCAATATCCGTTTTCAGATCACTGGTTAACAGCAAAAGTTTTAGCCCTGATCGTTTATATAGCACTAGGTATGGTCGCGCTCAATTATGGCCGAACAAAAAACATCCGGATAACAGCATGGCTAGCTTCACTACTCTGTTTTGCTTACATAGCCTCTGTCGCCATTAGCCGTAATCCAGTAATATTCCATTAACAATTTTCACAGATAAATAACAAAGAGACAGCAACACAATGAAAAACACGCTAACCAATTCTTTATACGCAGCTATATTTGCACTGCTCACCATTGTTTCAGGAAATGCTTTTTCTGAGCAGACATCTACAACCCTTGATATTCTCGCAGGCCATTTCTCCAGAGAAGGCAATAACGGCTCACCAGCAAAAGAGACAAAAAATAATATTTATATAAAAATGTATGCTGAACAATGGATTGCTCTTTTATATGTACCTTATCCCTATGCTACCAAGGTCTCCCCTACTATGATTGATGAGCTCTTCAAAAATATTAAACGTGAGTCAGAAAGCGGCTCATTCACAAGAGACACATTTGGTGTGCTTGAGGAGGCAGCTACTGTACACGTAGAAAAATATGAAATGGTAGAAGGCCAGCTCCAATTCCAATGTGGCTCATTAAATCCTTGCGCGCTCAGATTTTATGACAACTACATAGAACTCGTTAAAAGTGGAATCATCAACGAACACATTATTAAATTCGACCATATCACCAAATAACCATATTACAATGCTGCTATTTTAATATGTAAGATCGAACTTTTTTATACAGGGAAACGATGGTTGCCGGATTATGTGGCTGTGAAAAAGCAGCCACCATCGCTGTGTCTGGTGCCACAAGAAAAATAGCACTGGTGTGAGCCACCAGATACTCTCCGGGTGATATTTCCTGCCCCATCATATAACCCGCACCAAATTGCTGCGAGAAATTATCGATATTCTTTTTATCGCCGGTAAGGCCTACAAAGTCTTTATTAAAGAACGTCACATAATCAGAAAGACCATCTACTGTATCGCGCTCCGGATCAACCGATACAAATACAACCTGCGTATCCGGTAAAATTTCAATATCCTCTTTTCCAAGTATATCCGTAACTTTATTTAATACGTGGAGAGTCATCGGACAAATATCTGGACAGGATGTATAGCCAAAAAAAACAAACGTCCATTTATCTTTAAATATTTGCTCATTAACCAACTGCCCATTTTGATCAATCAGCTTAAATGAATTTAGTTGTTTAGGCTCAACTCTGAGAACACCTATTAAATCCTGTGGAGGACTTGAACTCTTTGAAGTAATACTCCAAATAGTTGCTGTCAGTAATAAAAAAATAAAAACTATTACTATTCTATATAACAAGCTATTTTTTGGTGGTGTCATTTTTTTTCCATTGTTTAACGGCCCAGATAAAAAAAGACACAATCATGACTATATTAATGGTCATACCTATAGCAAAAAACACAGTCAGATCTACCTTATCATACTTAACTTCTGGAACTGATTGAACATCTTGGCTCATCGAAGTCTTACCTGATTCCTGAAAAGAAGCATCTGCAACATTCAGCTCAGTTTTAATACTGTTTTGTGGTAATAAATCAAACATTTTTAAACATCTACCTGATGATTATCTAACAAAAAAACAATTATTGCACAGCGACAAAAAACGAGAAAAAGCCTATGTAAACTAAAGTATAGACACGGATCAGATTCTACACTAAGACAGCATTATTTTACTTTATTTAATCAAAATCAATCATCAAGCCATCTTTGCTTACAATAAAAACACTTATATAACTTTGACCCAGGCCTTCACCCAGTAAAGCATCGTTTTCAAACAACATAATCTTGACATATATCATATGTCCCTATGGTTAACAGGTCTACTCTATTGCCATTCTATTATTTAAACGGGCAAGTTTGTGTGAGTGTCACTATCAACAGAATGCAGTTCCTACGTGGGGATTACTCGGGGAAAAATTCTCCGATTAGACCACCCTGGTCAGGTGCTGAAAACAAGTTCATACGTTCGTGTGACGGCTGCGGTGAATGCATCAAAAAGTGCCCAACTCAAATCATTCAAAATGGCCGCGGCAACTATCCCATTATCAATTTTAATGTTGGCGAATGCCTGTTCTGTGATGAATGTGTTGACGCCTGTGAAGCCGGTGCATTAACAACAATCGAAGACCAGCAACCATGGTCAGTCGCAGCATCCATAAATACCGAAAACTGCCTCGCATTTAAAGATACGGAATGTCGTAGTTGCTATGACCCATGTGAAGTCAGCAGCATCACTATGACACCACGCATAGGCGGTGTATCCATTCCCCTACTCAATACCAGCTTATGTACTGGCTGTGGCGCCTGTTTTGCCATCTGCCCGACTAAAGCAATAACAATGATTACACATTAATAACTGGAGTTAGCATGAATATTAGCGGCGTACTTGTTAGATCTTATCCGGAAAATATCCAGTCAGTTTGGCAGGAGCTAACGCAAATTGATGGCGTTGAAGTTCACGGCAGCAATGACGATGGACGCATGGTTGTAACGGTAGAACAGGAAAATGCTGGACTGTTATCCGACATGCTCGGGCAGATGAACGATATACACGGCGTTTTATCAACGTCAATGATTTACCACGAATTTGAAGAAACCAATATTAAAGAAAACTAGGTCTCTAAATACAGAGACTCCAAGGTCAATAGGAGGCCGAATAATGAAACTGACTCGAAGAGATTTCATTAAGTCCAATGCGATAGCTGCAACCGCAACAGCAGCCGGTATTACGGTACCAGGTGTGAAAGAAGCATTGGCAAAATCAAAAGATTCCATTCGCTGGGACAAGGCTCCCTGCCGTTTTTGCGGCACTGGCTGTAGCGTACTGGTGGGTACCAAAGGTGGTCGTATTGTCGCCACACAAGGTGATCCAGATGCACCGGTAAATAGAGGTCTCAACTGTATCAAGGGCTATTTCCTTTCCAAGATCATGTATGGCAAGGATCGTTTAACAACGCCACTGCTTCGTATGACCAATGGTAAATATGACAAAGAAGGTGAATTTACCCCGGTAAGCTGGGATAAAGCTTTTGATGTCATGGAAGAGAAATTCAAAGCTTCTCTCAAACACGACCTTAAAGCCAACAAGGGTAAGAAACCTGAAGAGATTGTTTCTACAGTAGGCATGTTTGGCTCTGGACAATGGACCATCTGGGAAGGTTATGCTGCATCCAAACTTTTCAAAGCTGGCTTCCGCTCCAACAACATCGACCCGAACGCGCGTCACTGTATGGCTTCTGCCGTAGGTGCGTTCATCCGTGGTTTTGGTGCTGATGAACCCATGGGTTGTTATGATGATCTGGAACACGCTGATGCCTTTGTGCTCTGGGGTTCCAACATGGCTGAGATGCACCCTATACTGTGGTCACGTCTCACCGACACACGTTTGTCAAAACCCGGCAGTGAAGTACACGTATTATCCACCTTCGAGCATCGCTGCTTCGATCTGGGTGATAACAACATGGTGTTCACACCACAGACTGACCTGGCGATATTGAACTACATCGCAAACTACATTGTTCAAAATAAAGCCTACGACAAAAAGTTCCTCGACAAACACGTCAACTTTACTAAAACACCGACAGATATTGGTTATGGTTTACGCCCTGAACATCCTCTGGAG
>JBEQLM010000210.1:0-3483 GCA_040325975.1 Gammaproteobacteria bacterium
ACAGGTAAAAGTAACCGGGCAGGCGGAAAAAATTTCCACGGCTGAATCATTAAAATATTTTGCCAGCCGACCACGGGGCAGCCAGATTGGTGCATGGGCCTCACATCAAAGTCATGTTATACAATCCCGCGCTTTGTTAGATACCATGTTTGAACAAATAAAAAATAAATTTTCAGAAGGTGAAATACCCTTGCCCGATTTTTGGGGTGGTTATCGTATCAAAGCGGATTCACTGGAGTTCTGGCAGGCCAGAGATAATCGCTTACATGATTGTTTCTTTTACCAGAAAGATAATACTGGCCTATGGCAAATTAGTCGTCTGGAACCTTGAACAGCTATATGTTTTTTGCGAAACCTTTAAGATTGATGACATTGCTGATAATTGCTCTAAGTTCAGCTTGTGCAACATCGCCACCAAAAAACATGGATAGCAGCTGCGAAATATTTTTTGAAAAGGATGACTGGTACGACGATGCCAAAAATAGTTATGAAAAATGGGGCGTACCTATTCATGTTCAGCTTGCTATCATTCATCAGGAATCGCATTTTAATGGTGACGCCAAACCCCCGATGGACTATTTTTTGTGGATAATTCCCATTGGTCGTAAATCTGATGCTTATGGCTACGCCCAGGTCAAAGATGATACCTGGGACTGGTATATAGAAAAAACAGGCAACTCCGGCGCTGATCGTGATGACTTTGATGATTCTGTAGACTTCATTGGCTGGTATGGTATGCAAACACAAAAAGTTCTCGGCATTTCAAAATGGGATGTATATAACCAGTATCTGGCTTATCATGAGGGTCACGGTGGTTTTAAACGTAAAACTTATAATCAAAAACCCTGGTTAGTAAAAGTTGCCCGAAAAGTAGAGAAGCGTGCCAAACATTATTCTGCACAACTAAAAAAATGCCAACAAGAACTGGAGTCCCGTTGGGACTTATGGCCATTCTGGTAATCAATCATGAGTCATCAACAAAATTTTTGGCAAACAAAATCGCTGGATGAAATGAGCGATGAAGAATGGGAATTGCTGTGTGATGGCTGTGCTCGCTGCTGCCTGGTAAAGCTTGAAGATGAAGAAAATAATAAAGTATATGTGACCAATGTTGCCTGCAAACTACTCGATTTAGAAACTTGTCGCTGCAATGATTACTCGAATAGAATAAATACTGTTCCAATGTGTATGAATCTAAAAACTGATTTAGCTGAAATGGTGGACTATTTGCCTGAGACTTGTGCTTATCGTCTTTTATATAAAGGAAAGCCACTCGAAAGCTGGCATCCATTAATGAGTTCAAATTCAGACTCCGTTGTTGATGCAGGCGCATCCGTTAGTGAATTTGCCGTTTCTGAAGAAGCCATACACCCTGATCAACTTGAACTACACATCATTGATTCATTCGGTGATGACGATCAATAACATAAGGCAAACCATATGAGTGCAGAAGAAATATCAGGTTGGCTAGCAGCCATATTCACCACATTGATTTTTGTGCCGCAGCTTCACAAAGCTTTCTCCACGCAAAAAACGCAGGATATTTCCATGCTTATGATTGTTCTAGCCATCATGGGAAATACGGCGTGGCTTGTGCAAGCAACACTCACATCTAATACGCCTCTAATGGTTTGTGCCGTACTGATTATTATCATGAGCAGCATATTGATATTTTTCAAATACCACAACGATAAGAAACAACAGGATTAATCATTGGATATTCTTACTCAAGGCCTGCTGGGTGCAGCGCTTTCTCAATCTATCGCCAATAAAAAAGAAACTCGTATTGCCACCGGTGTTGGTTGTTTTGCGGGAATAATTGCAGACGCAGACATATTAATCTCATCGGCTTCTGATCCGATGCTAAATATAGAACTTCATCGTCACTTCAGTCATTCAATATTTTTTGTGCCTTTGGGTGCCTTAATTGCGGCACTCATTTTATGGCCGGTACTGCAACGATTTTTTAATACACAACCATTAACATTCAAACGCTTATATATTTTTTGTTTATTAGGTTATAGCTTGAGTGGATTTATTGATGCCTGCACCAGCTATGGTACGCATCTACTTTGGCCACTTAATGATGAACGAATTACGTTTCATCTGATATCAATTATTGATCCTATTTTCACTGGAGCATTAATGATTGCCGTCATTATGGCATGGAGAAAACATCGACCACGTATTGCACATATCGGTTTATTATTGTGCGCTGGCTATTTGTTATTAGGTTTGTTGCAGTTGAATCGTGCCACCGATCTCGCCATGGAGCTAGCTAGTTCTCGTCAGCACGATGTTGAGCAGTTAGTAGTAAAACCATCCTTAGGCAATAATCTTGTCTGGCGTTCAACCTATATTGCCAACGATACGATTTATGTTGATGCCGTACGTGCTGGCATTACAGAAAATAAAATTTATCCCGGTAGTTCCGTACCATTGTTTGTACCGGAACGTGATGCCATAGATATTCCTAAAGATTCCGTTTTGTATTCAGATATTCTGCGCTTCAAAAAATTCTCTAACGGCTTTATAGCTATGGAACCGGGCAAGGACGATATACTCGGTGATATGCGCTACAGCATGTTGCCAAATAAAATCGCCACACTCTGGGGTATCACCTTAGATAAAAACAAACTGGACGAGCATGCCTATTATGGTTTTTATCGTGCAAGCTCGCCGGATGGTCGTAAAAATTATATCTCGATGATACTGGGTAAATAAGCAGTTCTACCCATAATAAGCAGATGAGCAATCCCTTAGATTCAATTCCTGATTGGGTACGCTGGATAGCACAGGACAGCAGTGGTGCATGGTGGGGTTATTCAGTCGAACCTTTAAGGAATGATAAGGGCTGGTATGAAAACGAAGTCGGCGAGTATGTGTTGCTCGGCACAACCGATCCTCTCGATTGGCCGAACTCGTTAAAACGTATTAAGCATTAACGGCTTTCGTCGAAAAATATTCGCGCGTCAATTTAAACACCAACGGACTAAGCAATAACAACGCGATCAAATTCGGTAATGCCATCAGTGCATTCAGCGTATCCGCCAACAACCAGATAAACGAGAGCTTTGCCGTGGCTCCAATCGGGATAGCAATAATCCAGAGCACACGAAAAGGAATGATCGAACGCACGCCAAATAAATACTCGACACACTTTTCCCCATAAAAACTCCAGCCGAGCAGGGTAGTAAAAGCAAAGATGCTCAGACCAAAAGTAACCACGTAACCACCAACGCCGGGCAGAGCAGTTTCAAAGGCTAACGAGGATAGGGTGGCTCCGGTTTCACCACTGGTCCATGCTCCGGTAACAACAATCACCAAACCGGTGATGGTGCAAATAACCAGTGTATCAATGAAGGTACCCAACATGGCGATAGTGCCCTGACGTACAGGGCTGTCTGTTGCAGCGGCAGCATGTGCGATTGGCGCACTGCCCAAACCAGCTTCGTTGGAAAAGATACCTCGCGCCACACCAAA
>JBEQLM010000211.1:0-3482 GCA_040325975.1 Gammaproteobacteria bacterium
GCCCCGAACGCATCACATCGAAGCCTTTCTGGAAATCGGTGTAGTGGAAATGGTGGGTGATAATCTTCTCCAGCGGCAGACCCGTCTGTACCATCATGACTCCTTTGTACCAGGTCTCGAAAATCTCACGACCGTAGATGCCTTTAATAGTGAGACCTTTAAATACCACCTTAGTCCAGTCGATCGGGGTGCCGTCCGGTATGATGCCGAGCATAGCGATAGAACCACCGTTAATCATCTTGCCCAGCACCTCTTCGAATGCGGCGGGCGAGCCAGACATCTCAAGACAGACATCGAAGCCCTCAAGAATTCCCAGGCTGCGCATAAACTCTTCAGTAATCGGGCCATCCATCACATTGAGCGGGATCGCCCTGGGCACAATGCTTTTAACCAGATCAAGGCGGTAACTGTTCACATCGGTGATGACAATATTACGAGCACCACAGTGCGCCGCTACCATCGCTGCCATAATTCCAATCGGGCCAGCACCGGTAATCAAAACATCCTCACCCACCATATTAAAAGACAGCGCGGTGTGAACGGCATTGCCATAGGGATCAAAACAGGCGAGAACATCAGTGGGAATCTCGATATTGGGTCGGAAGACATTTTTCGCCGGAATTGAAAGATACTCGGCAAAGCAGCCATTACGGTTAACACCGATGCCAATCGTATTAGGGCAGAGATGACGCCGACCCGCCAGACAGTTACGGCAGCGCTCGCAGACAATATGTCCCTCACCAGAAACCACATCACCGATATTCAACTCGGTCACGTTGGCGCCCATTTCAACGATGACACCAGCAAACTCATGGCCAATCGTCATCGGTACCGGAATGGTTTTCTGAGCCCACTCATCCCAGTTATAGATATGCACATCCGTGCCACAGATAGCCGTCTTCTGAATTTTGACTAGCACATCGTTATTGCCGATCGTAGGGACAGGTACTTCATCCAGCCACAAACCCTCTTTGGCTTCTTTCTTAACTAAGGCTTTCATCATCTTCATACACACTATTCCTTTGAAATTGCAGGCAATGTTTTAATAACAGGGGTGTTTATTAAATGTTCGATATTGATTGAGTCTGGATACGCATAATCTATGCTAATGATTGTTGTTTGTCACTGAAACCTTTGATTAAAATAAAAATTTTAAATAATGAAAGACCTGACCCCATAACGTTGCCAAATCCCCGAAGACATAGAAGAGCATGAGGCTTACCGCTACGTCACCGGCTTAATTGCAACAGTGGAAGAAAGCTCAGAATATACCTGGGATGATATTTTAGATTTGCTGGAAGAAAGAGGTTTCGCAGCTGTTGATTTTAATTTAGGACCTTCTCTGGATTAGTTAAACCTACGTTCCTTATGCAGCATAATATCTAGGTGTTCAGTGGGACAATCGGAGCCGTTTCGTAACAGTTCTTGCCTCTGGCTTTGGCACGGTACATGGCGGCATCAGCAAGGTCAATCAGGGTCTTGGCATTTGTCGCCGATTTTGGATAGCAGGAGATCCCAATACTGGCACTGAGAGAGAGTGTCTGCTCGCTGATCTCAATCGGCTGCACCATCTTGTCGAGCAGATTTTCTACGACCAGAGTGGCAGCCTCCGGGGTAATAGTGCCTGGCATCAGCAGAGCGAATTCATCTCCACCAACCCTGAAGACCACATCGGTCTCGCGTACGGCACGTTTAAGCCTCTGTGCTATTTCTGCAAGTATGGCATCACCAGCGCCGTGCCCGTGGGCATCATTGATGGCCTTGAATTCATCAAGATCGATATATAACAGCGCAAAGCCCTCATCATGGCGACGACAGTGAAGGATTTGTGCTTCCAGAGCCTGATCAAAACGATGGCGATTGGGCAGATGGGTGACAGCGTCGGTATAGGCCAGGCGAGAAATCTTCACATTGGCATCGGTCAGCGCGTCATGCTGGCGACAGATGAGCCGATCGGCACGGGCCATCAGGATATACAGCGCACCCAGCAACAACCCAAAGCAGGCAAGCGCGCCAAAGATAATCTTATTGCGAGTGCGATGAATGCGGGCTACAAGGTCGGTGACATCTGAATACAGCTCTACCACCGCGACCACTTCCCGCGTTCGAGTGTCGTACAGCGGCAGATAGGAAGAAACTACATCCCGCTCCATTACTATCTTCTCAAAGGCGTGAAACTCGTTTCGCCATGTCAGGTTGCTAAGCACGCTGCCATGACTTGCGGATATAAAACCGGGGTTGTTCGATTTGTCTCCGCCTATCTGCGAATGTTCCGATGAATACACGGTGATGCCGTCGAGATTGTAGAGCTTTACTTTAATAATGTCGGTGCCGTGAAACAAATTCAGTACTACGGCATCAATATCCGCCATTGCCGGTGCAGCACGGAGAGATGCAGCCGTCTGAGCTTTACTCCATGTTATGTAAGGCTGAAATCGTGGCCACAGTAGCTGACCCAGAAGGCGAGTTTCATGCTGGTTCGTATGGGTTTTCTGTTCCACCAGAGTGCTCGTAGCAAAATGAATAAAACCATAAGCGCTAAGCGCGGTAATGATCGCTACCACAGGCAAACTGGTCAGTAAAAAGTAACGACGTAATCTGAATTTCATGAGTAAAAGATAGCCAGAATAAATGTTTATAAAAACGAATAGAAGTAACTGATCTAAAAGTTCAGTTACATCAATCTTTGTGTTCAGAAAGTCATCTGAACATAATCATCATGATGAAATAGACAGTGCAGATCCTTTCATTGCTTGCTGTGCATAAGCATGTTTCAGTAGCGACATAAAATTAAGTATTTTGATAATTAAAGGCCGAATAATGACTTCACATGTAAATTTGGTACAGCAGGGAACGTAATCTGAAGAGCTTATCAGAGAATGAATATCATTTACAATATTCCCTTTAATATTATGATGGCGACCTTAGAACAAAAACGGGGCCAGGTCTTTCAGCGTTCATGCAGCAACGTAAATTGCTGGCGCTATACACAATGAAAGGCCTGGCACCGTAATTTTACTAACTTCCTATATTTTCCTGGCCAAATAAATAGTATGACGACTACCTTTACCTTTATGCGCTCTAACGGTTTTGGTCTCAACCTTAAAGCGGGCTTTTTTCAGTTGCGAAGTGAATTTTGCATCATGCCAGGCTGACCATATCGCTAACACGCCACCAGGGCGAAGTGTTTGCCGTATAGCCTGTAAACTTTCGATTGAATATAGATTGTTATTGTCGGCCTGGGTAAAACCCTCGGGGCCGTTATCAACATCTAATAAAACAGCATCATAAGTGGCCTGCTTTGTTTTGAAAAGTTCAGCCACATCACCCAGATGTACCCGAACCCTATTATCATTAAGCGGCCTGCCTGCACATTCGCCCAACGGGCCTTTATTCCATTCAACAACTTCGGCTACCAGTTCAGCTACCACCACCTGAGAACTTTTTGATGTTGCTTTGAGTGCTGCGGCTAGAGTGAAGCC
>JBEQLM010000212.1:0-3476 GCA_040325975.1 Gammaproteobacteria bacterium
GATTAGTGCTTCTTCAATTTCAAAACAGGCAGGGGCGGCAATATCTTCCAGATTAATACCGCCAAAGGTTGGAGCAATGTTACGAACTGTTTTAATGAAATCTTCTGATGAGTCAGCGCTGACTTCAATATCAAAAACGTCAATATCCGCAAAGGCTTTAAACAAAACTGCTTTGCCTTCCATCACAGGCTTGCTAGCAGAAGGCCCGATATTACCAAGACCAAGAACGGCGGTACCATCACTGATAACTGCAACCAGATTGCCTTTGGCGGTGTATTTATAAACTTCCGCTTCATCTCTAGCGATAGCGCGACAAGGCGCGGCAACACCGGGTGTGTAGGCCAGTGATAAATCATACTGTGTATCACAAGGCTTGGTGATGGCAGTGCCAATTTTTCCTGGCTTAGGCTGCGAGTGATAATCCAGAGCTTGTTGTTTATATCGATTAGGCATAGTTCTTTGTCTATTACATGAAGTAGAAAGTATGAAATTTTAACATTGAAGCACTTTTTTTTCTTCCTCAATGGATGAAGGGTGCCTTATTTGCATATAAAAACGTTCGTTTTGTTTTGGGTTTCTCTTTAATTGCAGCCAGCCTCGGACGATAACAGCATGACCAAGTAGTGAATTCAGCCTCTTCATATCGAATAATGACTTGTCTTGGATAGCGATTCTGACACTGAGACTGTGTTCCATTTCCAGCCAGATGCCTTTGTGTGAGGATCTGATATTTATAAGTTTGCCACTTAATACGCGAAAACCATTAGCCGAATCATCAAGATTAGCAATGGCTGACATTTTTTGCGCCCAAAGCCCTTTTTTCTGACAGAGAGCTTTTTTTTCAATTTGATGGTAACAGAGGGTATAACGATCATTGGGTGGAATGGTGATGGCGTTAGCCAGACCTTCTGATATCAGCTGTGCTTGTAAATTACTGCCATCGGCCAGGAAAATATGGGCTAGTGAGCGCTGGTAATGATCCTGTTTTTCCCTGCCGTAAATCAGTTTGATCTGATTGTTATGCTCTTGTAGCAGGCTCCTCAATCGGTCTCGCGCCTGTAGTGCATAGGCTTCAGCAGGTTGTCCATCTCTGGCTAATTCAGGTGTGTTGATACCGATAAGGCGAAATTTTCGGCCATCGAGCAGCTTGATGGTGTCACCATCATTAACGTATTTGACTGTGGCAGATTCATCATAAGAGCGGCTGGCACAATTCTGATTACTGGCCTGAACAAAGCCTGGCCATGAAAAACTAAACAGACACAGCAAAAAAAAGCGCCGTGTGGCGCTTTTCTTCGTATTCAACAGAATCAATGGAAGACTATTTCTTGCCACCGAAACGTTTGTTGAATTTTTCGATCTGACCCGCGGAATCAAGAACTTTCTGTTTGCCAGTGTAAAAAGGGTGGCATTCAGAGCAGACATCAATCTGCATTTTGTCTTTACCGTAGGTAGAACCGGTTGTAAAAGTGTTTCCGCAGCTACATGTAACGTCAACGGCTTGGTAGGCTGGGTGAATTTCAGGTCTCATCTTAGCTTCCTCGTGGAATGCCATCTGTAAAAGGCGTTGAATTGTACTCGTATCGTCAATAACAGGCAAGTGCTGGCTGAAATTTACTGTGAAATTATCGCAATATTAAGACATAATGTGACGACAGGGCTGTAGCGGCTGAAAGTGAATAAAAAAGGATTAAAGAATGAAATCGACCATTATTTCTATGATTATTGTATTAATTTTGATGATTGTTGTGCCGATGGTTTTATTTGGTGATAACGAGATCGCCCAAAAATTTGGTTTTGGCGTCAGTAGTAAGAATGATGCAAAAGAGGATCTACAGGATAAAGCACCTAAAAACATACAAACGGTGGTGACAGATAAAAAAGTTGAAGTCTACAAGTGGGCAGATAAACACGGAGTGATACAGTTCAGTAACGAGCCCCCTCAGGATGGTTCTGAATCAGAGAAGATGGTGCTTTCACCCAATACCAATGTGTTGGATGCCATAAAAATTACTAAAAAAGAACCTGAGAAAGCCGCTAAACCACAGGTCATTAGCCTGGGTAGTCCTTATTCACCGGGAGGCATGAAAAAAATGGTCGATGATTCCACAAATTTGCAAGATCAGTTAAACCAGCGCCAGACCGAACAAGATAAAATCTTGCAGGATCTGTTTCCAAAAAAATAGTCATTTAGATAAACTGCTGTAGAACATCATTAAGAAAACGATAACCTTTGTCGCTTGTGCGGATACCCGAGTCATCGAGTATTAATAAATCAGCATCAATGTGCTGACAGGCTTCAATCAACATCCCTGTATCGAGACCTGCATTGGTTTTAAATACATCATAACTAAAGCCATTTTTTAGCCGCAGTGCATTGAGTAAAAACTCGAAAATTAATTCATCAGATTTGATTTCAGATTGGCCTGATAACGCACCGTTAGAAGCATTGCTCATGTAGTCATCAGGTTGCCTGAGTTTCCATCGGCGCGTAATTTTCCCCGTTGTTGAATTGGTGAGCTTGCCATGTGCGCCTGCACCAATACCAATATAGTCACCGAAATTCCAGTAATTCAAATTATGAATACATTGTTGATCTGGTTTTGAGAATGCAGAGACTTCGTATTGCTGGAAACCCTGTTCATTTAAAACATCATGACATTGATTTTGCATTTGCCAGAGTTGTTCCATGTCAGGTGTAACCGGCGGATGCTTATGAAAAAAAGTATTGGCTTCGATGGTCAGTTGGTAATGAGAGATGTGCTGAACGTTTTGTTTGCAGGCAGTTTCAATATCATTGATGGCCTGCTCAATGTTTTGCTCAGGCAAACCAAACATGAGGTCAAGATTGATGTTATCGAAACCAGATTCCTGTGCTGTATTAATGGCGCTGAGCGCTTGCTGAGAATCGTGAATACGGCCGATGTTTTTTAAATGTATATCGTTGAAACTTTGAATGCCTATGGATAAACGATTAACACCAGCGGCTTTAAATTCTGAGAAATTTTTTTGTTCAAAAGTGCCAGGGTTGGCTTCCATGGTTATTTCGATGTAATCATCGAAGACTAAACGTTGTCGTGCGCCCTCAATAATTTGCTGTATCGTTTCAGGCGAAAATATACTGGGTGTACCGCCGCCGAAAAATATACTTTTGATCGGACGCTGGTTTGCGGCTTCCAGTTCTGCATCCAGATCAGCCATGAGTGCATTAAAGTATTTTTTTTCATCAATGCTGTTGCTGGTGTGTGAGTTAAAATCACAGTAAGGGCATTTTTTTACGCACCAGGGAATATGGATATAGAGGCTTAGAGGCGGAGCAAGCAGATCGTTCATGACGATTTACGTTGAAGAATGTAAGCGTTTATTGAGCCAGTAAAGCAGCAGTAACCCAGGCAATGCGATTAAAGTGCAGAAGATGAAGAAGCCTAACCAGCCCATGCCCTCAACCATAAAACCGGTAGGAGCAGCGGCGAATA
>JBEQLM010000213.1:0-3468 GCA_040325975.1 Gammaproteobacteria bacterium
GTACGGCCGTCAGTAAAAAACCAACGACAATAGCCGCACCAAAACCAAATAACATTTCATGACCATGCCACCAGACAGGTCCACCATGAGGCGACCAGTTAAACGGGTTCAACCAGAAATAAAGCCACCAGGAAACAGCAATAACAGAAAATAATGTACCACCTAAAAATAGTGGCCTGAATGCCAGACGTAATATGGGGGGAATAGACAGGGCAACACTTCTATTATCGATATTCAATGGCATGGTACGACTCTGTAAAAAGTGTGAATTATGCAATCGAAAAATTTAACTTAACTAGAGCTAAATCAAGTTCAGACCAATGAAATTAGCAATATTTAACAATATAACTACTGAAAAAAAATAAAGTTCCTGTAGTTTCATAGACATAGCGTTTTATCCAGATAGCTGCGCACAGACCTGCGTCACTATGTCACATTCCCAGACACGCATTCGCTAATTAGAATCTGTTCATTATTTTATATTTTATGGAGAAACACCAATGTCGATAACACATCATTTATCATTTTCTCGCACAGCCATAGCCACATTGCTGGCGACAACATTATCAGCGGGTATTACTGGCTGTAGTAGCGATAGCGGAACCTCTTCCACCACCATTGATGGCTCTACTTTCGCTTCTGCCGTCAATGGAGCCAGTTGTACCATTCAGGATATCAATGGCAACATCATTGTCGATAACATCACCACATCTGCCACCGGTACTTATAGTGCAAGCATTCCCAATGTTAATTTGAATGATGATCTGGTATTAATTTGTAATGGTGGTACGTACACCAATGAAGCCAATGCTAACGCCAATGAAACTGCGGGGATGTTAGCGGCATTTGCAGATGGCGGCACACTGACTACTGGTGGAGCTCTACACGCTACACCCGACAGCACAATTATGTACCAGTTAAGAGTGCAGCATCAAATGACCCTTGTCGATGCTGAAACTGCATTTAGTGCTGCTTTTGGATATACACCAGATAACAGCATTGCACCTACTGATGCCACTGGACCTGCGGCAGGTGCAACCGATGCAGAATTATTGGCTGGTTTACATGCTGCTACTTTTAGTCAGTTAGCTTTTGAATTACGTTTAACAGCCGCTCAACAATTTGAACTAATGCTGGCACTGGCTGATGATATATCCGATGGTACTTTAGATGGTGTAAATGCAACGGTGCCGGTTTCTGCTGCTGGTGCAGTTTTACCCGCAGACATCCAAAATCAATTTACGCTTGCCATGTTAAATTTCCGCGATACTGCGAATGGTGGTCATGATGCTTCAGGTCTGACCAGCGCCATGATTGGTATTCTACCTTTCGCCCAGACCGCCCTTACTGCCAGCTACACCGTTGAATATCTCAAAGATACAATGGGCATGATGGAGATGGACGCGATGGAAGGTAAGAGTCAATTCCAGGTTCGTGTTACTGATAGTGTTGGTGCACCCGTAAGCGATACGGTATCAATAATGCCTATGATGCATATGGCCACAAAAACACACTCAACACCCGTCGATGGTGCATGTCTTGAAAGTGTTATTATAGCAGGCACTTATGACTGCACCATTTATTACCTGATGGCCTCAGCCATGATGGACGGTACATCTATGGGTTACTGGGATTTAAAAGTAATGATCGGTGGCATGATGGGTGAATCTACACATTTCTTCCCACCTGTGATGATGGCAATGAATGGTACTGCACTTGCCAAACTAAAAAATGATGGTGATCAAATCTTTAACATGATGTTACAAGCTGCAGAAAATCGACTTTATTTTCTGTTCAAATCAAGCCTCACTGGCATGACGGGTAATCACAGTTTTGAATTATTCATCGCTGCAAAAGAAGATATGATGAGCTTTCCTGCGATTCTAACAGATGTTGTTCTGGCTTCAGGTGGCAGCATAGCCGATCTTGTTGTTAACCCTATAGTTATTGAAGTTTCTACTGACCCTAATTTTGCCACTGGCTTTACAGCGACTGAAAATGGCAATGGTTACTGGATGGCTGCGGGTATAACTGGCCTGACTAATGATGTTGAAGACACCCTCTATGTTCGTATGACCATCAACGGCACTCAATACAGCACCGATGGTACCATCGCGAATGGCTCTAATGCTGTTGCAACATTCACTGTTACGCCCAGCGCAATGTAAGGAAATGTTTTGAAACACAATACAAAGATGATTATTAACTATCTCAGAGCGGTGCTTGTTTCAAGCACCGCTCTTTCTTTGATTCCAGTGGCTTTTGTGGGTTTGAGTTCCACTGCCCAAGCAGCTTCCTGCTGTGGCGGCGGCTCGGCCTCTTCACTGGTGTTACCCAAATTCTCCAAAGCTATGATCGATATCAGTATGGATTATGAGCATTACACAGGTAGCTGGGACAGCGATGGCAACTGGAGCGCCGAACCTGATGATTTAAATCAATACCGTATCAATCTGGGTTATGCGCATCGTTTAGCATCTAACTGGCAGGCTTCTGTGACCCTACCCTATGTATTTAACCAGAACAAATACAGCTCTGAGGAACAAAACACCAGTGGCATTGGCGACGGCACTGCTTCCATCTGGTACGAAGCTTTTGAAAAAATTACCTGCGTCTGGGATGTGAAATCCTGGGAAGACCTGATGCCTGCTATCTATTTAGGTGGCACACTCACTGTTCCCACTGGCACTTCACCTTATGATGATATTTCAAATAATTTTGATATTACAGGTCGGGGTGCCTATCGTCTCGATGCTTCTATATTGATTGACAAAACCATCTATCCCTGGAATATGAGTATCGGCACCAGCTATGGCAAACATCTGGAACGTCCCGTCAACCGAGAACTGGGGGTCTATGTACCACCCAGACGAAAACAACTAGGGGATCGCTTTAATAGCAACATCAGCTTTGGTTACACCTATTTCACCGATGAAATGGAGTCAATCACGGGCACACTGGCCTATGCCATTTTGAGAGAAGACCAAACTAAAATTGATGGTGCAATTGATACCACATCCGGTTTTCGCAAAGAATCTGTTTCTGCGACATTAGCCTGGGCCACTGAAAATCGTGACTGGATTTATAAGCTGACTTACAGCCATGCACCCTCAAGCAATGGCTGGGGCGAAGATTTTGCCACCACCGATGTTATTACAATTGGAGTCAGCCATGTTTTACGTTAAAACCATCCAAAAGTTTCTATTACTGTTTGTGCTTGGTTTTATGCTCAGTGCCTGCGACATAAAAGATGATTTACTTCCATCCAGCAATGACCAAAGTACTCAAGGTATCGCTGCAGATTTCACCACTAAAGACATCTATAACAACGATTTTGTTTTGTACGATCATTTAACCATCGGCGCAAACACCAGCCCCGCCGATGCAGTAGTGCTATATTTCACCATGTATTGTCCAGTTTGCACGGCAGACACTGATCACATCCAAAACACAGTGATACCCCAATTC
>JBEQLM010000214.1:0-3463 GCA_040325975.1 Gammaproteobacteria bacterium
CTTTGGTTGTCTGTGAGTAGGTGTTCGTTCGATTGTGCTACGCTAATCGGAGCTACGTGCTGGGAGCTGCTAATGGCTTGCTGTGTGGTTTTCGTGTGGAATGTAGGCTTGACCCCGTGGTTTTTCAATCGAGTCAATGACTACATTGATCGCTTAAATCACCCCGATACCTTTAACCCTATTGATCTATCGTGCATATTGAATAATGATGGGCATTAGTTAACCAGCACAACCAGGGGCTTACAAATATCAATCGCCACAACCAATTACTGGCAGCATGGTATGAACAATGGGTACTCGATAAACCTGTTGCCGTTCTTGCTCTGTTATTTATAACTACCCTCTTTTTCGGCTGGTTTGCGCAGGATTTGAGGCTGGATATATCTGCTGACTCGCTTGTTCTCGAAAACGACGAAAGCCTGAAGTACTATCGCGCCATCAATGCACGATATGGATCTGATGACTACCTGATCATCACCTACACGCCTAAACAGGATCTGTTTGAACAGACGAGCCTGGATGATTTAGGCAAGTTGCGCGATAGCCTGACTGCAATAGAAAGGGTCAAATCTGTTATCAGCATACTGGATGTACCGCTAATCCAGAGCCCACCTGTGTCGCTCTCAGATTTAGAACAAGATATTCCAACACTTGAATCGGCCTCGGTAGATAGAACGCTGGCCCGGCAGGAACTGCTGCAAAGCCCCGTATACCGCAACAATCTTGTCAGCGAAGACGGCAGCGTGACTGCCCTGCAGGTCAATTTTCGCCGTGATGACACTTATCTACAATTACGCAATGCGCGTGATGCACTGCGTGAAAAACAACTCAGCGCACAATTAAACAAATCTGAAACAGCCGAACTCAAACGCCTGACAACAGAATTCAAACGCTACACCTCAGAATTAATGGAACAGGAAGCATCAGACATTCAGAAAATTCGTAGTATTCTTGACCAGCATCGCGACAGGGCGCAGTTAAATCTTGGCGGTCTGCCAATGATCGTCACTGACATGATGGACTTTGTACGCCACGACATTCGAGTGTTTGGCATCGGCGTAATCGTGATACTGGCTTTACTGCTCACGGTTATTTTTCGGCAGCTACGCTGGGTAATGTTGCCACTTCTCACCGCGCTGACAGCGAGTATCATGGTTATTGGTTACCTTGGCTTAGTGGAATGGCGCGTGACTATCGTGTCATCCAATTTCCTGGCGTTGTTATTAATCTTCAGCCTCTCCCTGTCTATTCATCTTATTGTTCGTTATCGCGAACTGGAATTAATAAATGAAAACGCAGAACAACGTTATCTGGTGCGTGAAACCGTGCGCAGTAAAGTAGTACCCTGCTTTTATACCGTTATCACCACCATGGTAGCTTTCGCTTCCCTGGTCACCAGCGACATACGCCCGGTTATCGATTTTGGCTGGATCATGGTCATCGGTTTAAGCATCTCTTTTATACTCGCGTTTACGCTTTTCCCCTGCGCACTGCTTTTACTAAAACCCGTGCCTCGTAAAAAGCAGAAAGACTACACTGGCGAGATCACCGGCTGGTTCGCACGCCTGATAGAACGCTTTGGCCATTCCGTATTAGCGATCACTTTTATTACCATGCTGTTATGCGTCATCGCCATGTCGCAGCTCAGCGTCGAAAACCGTTTTATCGACAACTTCAAACAAAGCACAGAAATATACCAGGGCATGTACCTGGTCGACCACAAACTAGGTGGCACAACACCACTGGATGTCATTATCAACGCACCCGCTCATTTCACCGATGAGCCCGAGCCAGACAATAACGAAGATGAATATGATGAAGATGCTGAATTTTTTGCCGAGTTTGAAGCAGAGATAACACCGAGTATTACAGTAACAAGTTACTGGTTTAATAATTACGGGCTCAGGCAGGCCGGCGAAATACACGATTACCTGGACAGCCTGAGCGAAAGCGGCAAGGTTCTTTCCATATCAACCGCCATGGAAATGCTGAAACAACTCAACGAAGGCGAACTTCTTGACGACCCGTTTCTTGCGCTCTTGCACAAACGTATGCCGGATGAAATGAAACGCGCGCTGATAAACCCTTATCTTTCTGAAGACGGCAACCAGCTTCGTTTTTCATTGCGCGTTTACGAATCAGACCCAACACTAAAACGAAAGGCGCTGCTGCAAAAAATTGAACACGGCCTGGACAGCATGGAAGACGTCTCAGCAGAACAGGTAAACCTGACAGGCATGGTCGTTCTCTATAACAATTTACTGCAAAGCCTTTATCGTTCTCAAATTCTTACTCTCGGCACCGTATTTTTCGCCATCCTTATTATGTTCGCCCTGTTATTCAGGTCAGTGAAAATTGCCAGCGTTGCCATCATTCCTAATATTATTGCAGCGGTGCTAGTGCTGGGTTTGATGGGTGCCTTGTCCATCCCGCTAGATATCATGACAATAACCATTGCCGCCATCAGTATTGGTATTGCCGTCGATGATACTATTCATTATGTACATCGTTTCGGTACAGAGCTAAAAATTGACGGTGATTATCGCGCCGCAGTCAAACGCAGTCATAGCAGCATAGGCCGTGCTATGTATTACACGACGATCACTATCATTGTTGGTTTTTCTATCCTGTCGTTGTCTGACTTTATCCCGACAATCTATTTTGGCCTGCTCACGGCTTTTGCCATGTTCACAGCCCTGTTAGCCGATTTAACAATATTGCCTTTGCTGCTGGTGATGGTGAAACCGTTTAGAAAAACTTAATTTCGCTGTCATTCCGACAGAGCGCAGCGACGAGACTAATTTTGCTGGGAGCAAAATTGAACAGCCGTTTTGTGGCTGGCCCGTAGGGGAAAATACATGGAGGTATTTTGTAACTCTCAGTCGTACTCGATAACATGGGTGGAGTGGGTAGTATGCGGCGCGTCCCTGCGCCTTACCCTATGGGCTCGCTGCGCTCATGAAAATTTGATCCTTTCAAATTTTTCGCACCCACGGGCGAGGCACTTTTTCTCTACAGCAAGAAAAAGTACCCAAAAAGTGCCGCCCCAAGCAGTTTGCGCTACGCGTACCCGAGGCTTTCGACTTTGCCAACGGGTCGGTTCAACTCGCGTCCTGCTCGACGAACCTCACAATTCATCCATGAATTGTGACCCTACCAAAGCCAAAAGCCTCGGCAAACTGATAGGGGTTATTAAAAACGCTTTTTTATTCCATGCTGACGCATGGAAAGCTGTATGGTGACAAAATCAATCGAGTCTGACCCCATTGATTTCCTGGCAGGTGTATTTTGGCCCGATAACCTTAGGCAGATTTAATGAACGTAATATTATGAGCAAAACTCAACCGTATTATTCTTTAAGAGTGTAACCCATGTCCTTGGACTCTTTTGTTACCTATGTCCTTGACTCGTACATTTGCTGGGAGCAAATTTGAGCAGCCGTTTTATGATTGAGCCGAAGGGC
>JBEQLM010000215.1:0-3430 GCA_040325975.1 Gammaproteobacteria bacterium
GAATTAAGGCGACCTTAATCTGTTTGCTGCTGGAGATGCCCTGGTCAGTCACTTTATTTTCGAGTGCGGCTTTATCAGGGTACTGTTTCAGGTCTTTGATTTCAGCCATCTTCAGATCGGGTAAGTTCTCAGCCATCACACTCTGTGCTTTAATGGTGATAGTGCGGGTAACAGGCTCGCCATTTTTCAGCTGGTTAACATCTTCTGACCACTCTTCGGACAGTGTGATACCTTTGGCGGGTAACCAGTCAGACAATTTTATCTTGTCGGGTTTGGCCTGTACTTCTATGCTGACGCTGTTTGAGCGAACACGTTTGCGTTCACCCGCATTCATGAATTGATCCATAAAAGATCGTGAGCGATTACTGTTAACAACACCTTCAAAAATCATGGGTTTGAATTCCAGTTTGCCACTGTGTTGCGGGTAAATTGCGTAGCGAATTTCGTGCACGGCATAACGTACGCCATCTCTGAATGCCTCATAACTATTGGCATTGTCGAGTTGTTTTATGAGGGCGTCCGGGTCGCTGGTTTGTGCTTCGCTGCTACGCAGATTACTCATAGAGATGCGGCTGAACAAACGAACGTTAACCATGACCTGTGATTGCACCCAGGCTTCTTTTTCATCAATTTCCACCTGAACAAAGACATCTTGATCTTTTTTAGCCGAAGGTTTTTTAGCCGTGGCCGGGTCTTTGATCTGAATGCGTAAAGCCGGACTTTGATCTTTACCAAAGGAAACAGAAGGAATCGTTAGTGCACCAACTCTTTTGGCCCTTAACTCCACACTCCAGACACCTTTGCGACTGTATTGGCCGTTGACGTAAGACATGTTAGTGCTTTGACTCTGATTGATAATTTCGAAGTCATTATTTAATGGACTGAAATCGGGGTCTTCATCAACAGAACCATCGGCCTGCAAAACAAGGCGAAAAGATTCATCAAGAAAAACATGACTGCGATCCAGTGAGGCGACAATATTGGCGGCCTGTGCTGTATTTGAAAATGACAGCAATAGGATGGACAGGAGTAAAAAATGGATTTGATGTTTCATAAATAATTTCTCAAAAATCACCAGGATTGTTTGCTGGGAGTTTTATTCTCCATGTTTTTATATTGATAAAGAAACTTACGACGCAATAATTCTTCGGGATTATCGGGTACTCTTCTCAGCCATTGCTCCACGGCCTGATCATCTTCGCTGAGTTCGTTCTCTTCAATTTGATTAATTTGCTGCGTCTGTTGCTCTTCCTTGTTTTCCTGTTCTGCGGAGTCTTTCGCTTCATCTTTCTGGGCATCCTTTATCGCCTGTTCAACTTTTTCTTTGTCCGCCTGTTTCTGCTCAGCGGATTGCTTGTCTTTATCACTCTCACTTTGTTCTTTATTTTCCTGCGACTTAGATTCAGAGGCGTTTTCCTTTTCAGAGTCACTGGAATCTTTATCTTGCTGGTTTTCACTGTCTTTTTTATCAGAAGATTGTTCCTTATCACTTTGCTGGTCTTTGTTCTCTTTTTCGCTTTTCTGTGAATCTTTTGAGTCGTCAGATTTTTCGCCTTTATCATCGCTATCTTTAGAATCCTGCGATTGCTCCGGCATAACTTTTTTAACCTGATCACGGTTAAAGCTGGCGTCTTCATTATTAGCATCCAGCTTCAGCGCCTCATCATAAGCTTCTACTGCTTCGGGATAACGTTTCAGCTGTGCCAGTGCATTACCTTTGTTGTAAAAATCATTGCTGGTGCCTGCTGTCTTTAATGCTTCAAACGATTTTTCATAATCGCCTGAGCGATAATGCGCTGCCGCTTTCCAGTCATTTTTCTGGAATTGTTCAGCCGCAGTTTTGCTATCACCGGCATTGAATGAACTCATGGCTTTCTGATCGGGGTTGCGCCATAAATTATCCATGTCCAAAGCATAAGCAGAATCGGGTATCGGTAATATCAGTGCAGTAAAACATAACAGCCAGCCTTTTCTCGCCCACAGTGCCACCAGTGGAATCACCAGCAACAACAGCCACGGACCTTCTTCCTGCCAGCTGTCAGCGGTCAACTCCATACTATCGACGTTTCCATCATCGTCTTTTTTAACGTTTCGCGAACTGAATAAGCTATTTAATTTATTGATGTCAGCATCGTCAGCCTGAATGCTGGCGTAAAGACCACCACCAGACAGTGCCGCCTGTTGCAGTTTTTCTGGATTGAGTTTTGCAATAACAATGGCGCCATTACTGTCCTGTAAAAATCCGCCATTTAATGAAACCGGACTACCGTCTTTAGTGCCAACACCCAGCACCGATAGACGATAACCTTTTGAGCTTAGATTATTAATGGATTGAAGGTCACGGTCAGTAATGTCGTCAGTGATTAACAATACATCACCACTAGCCGCGCTCGCCTGCTGTAAAAGTTGCAATGATTTATTGATGGCGGTGTAAGCATGGCTGCCCTGCGAAGGCATCAAAGAAGTTTCCAGTGTTGGTACCAGATTAGCGATGGTATTGCTGTCGTCGGTTAGTGGTGTCACGGTAAATGCATCGGCGGCATAGACGACGAGAGCTGTTTGTCCTGCTTTGCGCATTTTTAAAATATCCAGCAATTTGAGTTTGGCGCGTTCCATTCGCGTTGGTTTTATATCGCTGGCATCCATAGACTGTGAAAGATCCATCAAAATAACCAGCCTTGATTGTTCGCGATAAACCGGCTTTGGTAGTTTTTCAAACGCGGGGCCAGCAGTAGCAATAATGCAAAGGCTGGCTGCGATCGCTGCCAGTATCAATGGAAAGCGACTCGATTTGTTGCTGCTCTGGCTCAAAATATACGGCAGTAGTTTGGCGTCGCAAATGCTTTTCCAGTTCATGCTGTTGCCATGATGGCGGAATAACAATATCAACAAAAGTATCAGCGGAATAAATCCGAAGAACATCATGGGTCGAACAAAGTGTAAGGCTTCCATTATGCGATACCTCGCCATTTGGCCAGAGCGAGTAGGCTGGCAAAAAATAGTGCGATAGATAAGGGCCAGTAAAATAATGACCAGGTGGGTCGATATGTCTGGCTTTCTTTTTCAGACGGCTCGAGCTCATCTAGCAGTTGATAAATCTGTTGTAACTCTTCGATATTGTGCGCGCGGAAATAGCGTCCACCTGTTGCTTCGGCAATGGCATGTAAAGTCTTTTCATCTAAATCACGACTGCCACGATCACTAATGCCGATGGTGTAAATCTTTAAACCTTTTTTAGCCGCGAGTTCAGCCGCTTTTGCGGGTGTGATTTCACCCGCGGTATTCATGCCGTCGGTGAGTAGTATCAGTATATGGTCGTCATCTTTGTGATCGCTAAAGCGTTTTATCGCCAGACCAATGGCATCACCGATGGCGGTGGCTCTGCCGGCAAGATTAACCACCGCCTCGGCCAGTAAAATTCTGACTGTGG
>JBEQLM010000216.1:0-3427 GCA_040325975.1 Gammaproteobacteria bacterium
TTTTTCAATATGTTTACCGTATTCTTCCAACTGTTGTTGATTAAATTTCTGATAGGATGTTTTCAACTTCAGGTTCTTCGAATAACGCGTTGGAATACAGTCAATCACTTTTATGACAATATCTTTTTTCTTATCTCCCTTGCTTTCCGCCGCAGCCTGTTCTTTTTCATATATGTCCATTTTCTCATTGAGCTCTTTGACATATTCTCTCATAGCATCGCCTAGCTCCTGGTACATCTTTAATTTTCTATTAAAATACTCCGCATCATCATTAAGATCTGAAATTGTTTCTTTAAAAACATAAAAAAGAGTAGTCATCACATCTTCCTGCTCCAGGTTCTTTTTAGAACCCATACTTACCAATAACTCCTCCCATCTTTGTTTACCCTGGTCATGCCTGTTAGCAGAGATATCATAGGAAATTTTTCTTAATAAGCGGGTTTCTTTGGGTGTTAGCTTTGGGGCTTTTGTTTTTATATTAGCCAGGCGGGAAAACTGTTCAGGTGAGTATTCAAGCTTATGAAGCAGAGGTGCATTAGATTGTGATATGCCCCTCGGTTGAAGTTCTATGCCAAATGCATCACTACTGAATAAGACATAACAAAAAGGCAGTAAGTATAGTGTTACAAGATTAATATGCTTTTTATCCATATCATTGCTCCTGGCAGGCTATAGCATTCTTAATATTAGCTAATAAAGAAGTTTTTTTATATTACAAATGCTAACTGAACCACGATCTACTAAAGCCAATATATCACGAATGTCTGCTATGTGGTGCTAGCTGCCTCTCACAATCAATCTCACGACAGACCGCTTCGGGTCGGTTGCAGCACCCCATACTAAAACAAATAATCACGTCCCTGAGGGTCGACTTACGGCCAATAGCGGACATTCGTCAGACACAAAAAACCCGCTACAAGAGCGGGCTTCTAGCCTCCGAACGTGGTGGGTTACGCAGTGCGTTTACGCCGCATAAAAGTAAAACCAAGTAGGCCAGCAACTAGTAATCCGAGGATGGGGGGTTCAGGAACGGGCAGACCAGAAACGGGCAGACTAAGCGTACTAAGCTTGCCTTGAAAAGCGATGTCCTGACCAACAAAAATGCGGAAATTACTAACAGAACAATTAGTTAAATCTGGCGGCGCGATCATGAATGCCGAACTCGTTATGCAGTCTGGTATTTCACCTGGGTAGAAACGCTGATCGATACTCTCACCAAAACTAAACTCAACCCCAATCCGGCTTCCAGCAAGATTTTCCAGGTTCGCACCAGTAGTTATTCCGTATCCATCTCCTGGACAGCAACTACCACCATCAGTGGCGTTGTTTCCAAACGACATTATTCCGATATTTGGCGCGACCGCAGAAAATGTCTCGCCACCAATCGTAATTTCAAATGCATCGAGAAATTGATAGTATGTTTTTGTGCCAAATGGGGTACTCCATCCAAGCGGAGAGTTGCTATCAAATTGGTAGGAACCACCTACGGTAGTCGGTAAGAAAACACCCGCAAATTCCGGGAGGAGAGCCGCTCCTGGACCAGTGCTGGTTAAACTGGATGTGTACCCAAAAGTTATCGGCAAAGCGAGCGCACTAGACGAAAATATCGATGCCAACAAGATGGCTACCATCCGAATCCGATTTCTGATCATCATCACGAACCCCTCCTAATAATTAATGGACTTACCTGGTCTAAATAAAGGCAATTTCCACACCATGTTTAAGGATATATGTTTCTTAATGTTTTCATAAAGATAGAAATTCCTAGATTACTTAGGTGTAAAGTTTTTGATAAAACAGCCCTTTTTTCAGTACCGAAATGTCACAAAATTTAACAGTTATCGAACGTCCGCTTTGGGTCGGAAGCGGTCATTCAGATAACCATTAAGCCAGTAATGTAGGGTAAATATATACAATTTGACTGTGTCAAAATTGTGCCCTAAATACGGTGTTTTGATGCTTTTTTGAACAATCAATAAAAGCGCGAGTGCTGTAAGTGATTGTTTAGTTTGGTTTTTATAAATTATCTCTAGATGGGGCGGGTTTTTGAAAATCCGCGTGTCCCTGGTTCAATTCCAGGTTCGGCCACCATTTTCTTTATATAAATCAAAATGATACGCCATATCAATTCATAGCTGGCATAGGCTGTTGATTATTGAGTCACCAAATAGTCACCAACTGAACAGATTTCATTCTGTTTGCACTAATTCATAAGTGCAATTAGTATATTTTTACTCTAAAGAACGGTGAGAACCATGAGTGATACATTAAATTTAGAACAAGCCGCCGAGTATTTGAAAATCGGTCGAGCATCATTACTGGATCATCTATCGAAAGGTGAGATCCCTAGCGCAAAGATCGGCAAGTCATGGGTGTTTCACAAGGAGATGCTGAGTGAGTGGCTGCGTACAGAAACCATTAAACAGACTGAGCAACGCAAACACGCTCACACTACCTCTGCGCCTCCGACTACTGCATCTAAAAAACCTGTTCGCAAAGGCCGCCCCCGCAACCCCATACCAAACCTTGATCACGCGCATTTACCATAAATCCACAGCGAGATCGGGAGCTCGTATGTGTTTGGATTAATATTAGCTACAATCACCCTATATGAGAAGCGTGCCCACCCTACGGTTGATGTCTTTAAATAAAATCAGTGCAATAATAGATCAGGATACTAAGTCGTTTAACTAATGATAATGATCAGAATAAACTGTCTTTTATTCATGTTTGTTCTATTTACCGCGCCTGCGGCAAACGTCTTAGCTTCAAATGAAACTATCTGGTATGAAAAAGATGTTAATGATCAGCCAGTCATTCATTTATATTTTTTCTGGTCAGAAAAATGCCCGCATTGCCTGAAGGCGCAGCCAGACATTGTTGAGATGGATGAGGAATATCCCTGGTTAAAATTGCATTCACTTGAGCTGATGCAGTATCCCGAAAATAGACAAACTTTTGAAAACATGGCTTTGATGCTGGGTCAGGATGTGCGTAGTGTGCCCACATTTATGTTCTGTGGAAATTTGATCAGTGGTTATGAAAACAAAAATACCACGGGCCAGTTGTTAAAAGCCTATCTGCAAGCGTGTTATCAATTTGCTAAAGATAACAGTCCCGCCAATGCGACATCATTTATTCTGGATGCGAATGAATTAACTTCAGTAGATATACCGGTTCTGGGTAATGTCTCATCAGATGATTATTCATTGCCGACGTTAACTTTGTTTATTGCGGGTATGGATGCGTTTAATCCCTGTGCATTTTTTGTATTGCTGTTCCTGCTTAGTATGATGGTGCATGGCCGAAGCCGGAGCAGGATGGCTTTAATAGGCGGTATTTTTGTTTTTTTCTCGGGTGCCATCTATTTTCTGTTTATGACGGCATGGTTAAATTTATTTATCTACCTGGGTGAGTTGCGAATAAT
>JBEQLM010000217.1:0-3425 GCA_040325975.1 Gammaproteobacteria bacterium
CCATCGGCCATAGGATCGGAGAAAGGTGCACCCAGCTCAATAATGTTAGCCCCCGCCTCAACCATGGCGTGCATCAATGGCAGAGTCACCTCGGGTTGCGGGTCGCCGGTCATCACATAAGGAATCAGGGCTTTTTTAGATTCAGCACTCAGGCGCTCAAAGCAGGCTTTCAAGCGGCTCATAATTCAATACCTTCAATCTTGGCGATGGTGTTGATATCTTTATCACCACGTCCGGATAAATTAATGATGATATTTTGATCTGGCGACATCTGTGCCGCCTGCTTCACCCCATAGGCGATAGCATGACTGGATTCCAGTGCTGGAATAATACCTTCCACGCGAGTCAATTGATGGAAAGCCTTCAATGCTTCAACATCAGTAGCGGCGACATAATTCACCCTGCCAATATCTTTCAACCAGGCGTGCTCAGGGCCAACACCGGGATAATCCAGACCGGCTGAAACAGAATGTGTTTCGATAATCTGCCCATCCTTATCTTCCATCAAATAAGTACGATTGCCGTGCAACACACCCGGTTTACCCGCACATAAAGACGCAGCATGACGGCCTGTTTCCAGACCATCACCAGCGGCTTCGACACCGTACATTTCTACCGATTCATCGGCGAGGAAGGGATGGAACAGGCCAATCGCATTGGAACCACCGCCAATACAGGCGACTAATGCGTCGGGTAAACGACCGGTTTGATCCTGCATCTGCTGACGGGCTTCACGACCGATGATGGCCTGAAAATCACGCACCATAGCAGGATAAGGATGCGGCCCCGCGACGGTGCCGATGATATAAAAAGTATCATCAACATTGGTCACCCAGTCACGCATGGCTTCGTTCAATGCATCTTTCAATGTTTTTGAGCCGGAGGTCACCGGTATGACTTCAGCACCCAGCAACTTCATGCGATAAACATTCGGTGCCTGTCGAACGATATCTTCTGCGCCCATGTAAACCACGCATTCCATACCAAAACGTGCGGCTACAGTCGCGGTTGCCACGCCGTGTTGGCCAGCACCGGTTTCGGCGATAACGCGTTTCTTGCCCATGGCTTTGGCTAACAGTGCCTGACCAATGGTGTTATTTATTTTGTGCGCTCCGGTGTGATTTAAGTCTTCGCGCTTGAGATAAATTTGCGCACCACCGACTTCCTTACTTAAACGCTCAGCGTGATAAAGAGGACTGGGACGACCGACATAATGAGCCAGATCTGCATCAAACTCTGCCTGAAAACTCTTATCATTAATGGAATTTTGGTAGGCTCCTTTTAACTCATCGAGTGCCTGCATCAATGTCTCGGAAGCAAAAATGCCACCATAAACACCAAAGTGCCCACGTTCATCGGGCATGCTTGAATAATCAATTTTATCTTTAACTTTGCTCATTATTTGCCTGTCTTACATTATTCATAAATGCCGTCACTAATGCGGCATCCTTAACACCTTTTTCACTTTCTACACCACTGCTAACATCAACGGCGTAGGGCTGTACGGCGCGAATCGCGCCGAGCACATTATCAACATCAAGGCCACCGGCCAGTATCAACGGATATTCCAGATCGGTCGGTATCATGCCCCATTCAAAACTTTCACCGGTACCGCCATCGGCTCCCGGTGCGTGGCCATCTAACAACAGGCCACGTGCATCGTGAAATTCTGCAACCTGCTGTGGTACAGAAGATTCACCTGCCATTCCCAACGCCTTGATGTAAGGCTTGCCAAACTGACGACAAAACTCGGCGCTTTCGCTGCCGTGGAATTGTAATAAATCTATGGGTACTTCCGTCAATATCTGCCGAACTGTGTCTGCATCAGCATCTTTAAACAAGGCCACTGAGGTGACAAAGGCGGGCAGTTTGTTACAAATTTCTGCAGCCTGAGTCGCTGTCACATAACGCGGACTCTTCTCGTAAAAAACCAGACCGATGGCATCCACGCCTTCAGCGGCGGCGTGCAAGGCATCTTCTGCTCTTGTTATCCCGCATATTTTAACACGCGTGTAATGCATAGATATCCTGTCGTTAAGCAAATCTTGGTAAAAAGCCTGTTGATGGCAAGTCATATTGTTCGGGGTATTCTACAGCAACCAGATACAGTCCTGCGGCTTGTGCTGTCGGCCCAGCTTTAGTCCGATCTTTTAATTCCAGCAAATCAGCCATCCATGTCAGCGGCTGCTCCCCTCTGCCAATCATTAATAGAGAACCCACTATATTGCGCACCATGTGATGCAAAAATGCATTCGCACAAATATCCAGAAATATATAATCACCATCACGAAAGATGTTAATCGAATGCATGGTTCGAATCGCATTGCTAGCCTGACATTTCGAGGAACGAAACGATGAAAAATCCTGTTTTCCAAGCATGGCTTGCGCTGCCTGATGCATGGCTTCAACATCCAGAGTATCGTAAATCCAGGTTACCTGTTTGCTGTGAATCGCGGTTCTCGCTCTGCGATTTAAAATCACATATCGGTAGCTGCGCTTAAACGCACTAAAACGTGCGCTAAAATCTTCATTCACCTTTTTCGCCCAGATAATACTGACATCATCCGGCAAATGAATATTACCGCCCATCACCCAGGCTTTTAGCTCACGCTCCACCGTAGTATCAAAATGTGCCACCTGCGCAGTCGCATGCACACCGGTATCAGTTCGACCTGCACAGATCAAACTTATTGGATGAATCGCGATTTTGGCCAGCGCATGTTGTACCTGTTCCTGAACGGTACGGGCATCCTGAGACTGTATCTGCCAGCCGTTAAAACGGCTGCCATTATATTCAATGCCTATTGCGATACGTGATGTAGTCATTTTTTTGATTACCAATAAAAAACGGCACCTGAAAGATGCCGTTTCGATATTCTAAACGATTAATTCGCTTTTTCGTAGCCTCAAGTTAATCAGAATTAATCATCAAATTAAATTGCCTGAGCCATTAATTCTTCAGCTTCTTTTTTCTGTTCTGCGTTTCCACCGGCTACCACTTCTTGAAGTATATCGCGAGCACCTTCATGATCACCCATGTCCAGATAAGCCTTCGACAGATCAAGTTTGGTATTCACTTCTTCAGCATCCAGAGGCTCAGATAAATCCATACCACCAAGATCATCATCCGTCGATAATCCCAGGTCAGAAGCTTCATCAGTAAGATCAATTTCTCCCTCATCATCTAGTGACATATCAAAGCTGTCATCACCAGCCGACATATCAAGCTCACCATCACCAGCCGACATATCAAGATCGAAATCCATACCATCATCTGCACTCTCAGAAACAGCCTCTGGTTCAGAGTCCATTGACATATCGAGTCCCATATCAAGATCCATGTCTAATTCTGCATCAAGATCATCACCAGCTGAGTCTAGCCCCATATCAAGTTCTGAAGCATCCATATCCAGTGAGAACTCTTC
>JBEQLM010000218.1:0-3386 GCA_040325975.1 Gammaproteobacteria bacterium
ACCTTTTGAAATTGATGCTCACGGCATTCCCGGCATCAAACTACGTACCGATGACGCTGGTGCCTGTCAGTTTATGACTGATGAAGGTTGTTCAGTTTATGAAGACCGCCCTACTGCCTGTCGTTACTACCCCTCTGGCCTGCTTTCCATGCGCGCACTGGGCGAAGCCAATGATGAGCAACACTTTTTATTGATTAAGGAAGATCATTGTAAGGGTCACGAAGAAGACAATATCGTTACCATCGGTGACTACCGTAAAGAACAGGGCGTTGAAGAATTTGATGAGTTTAATCGTGATTTTTACCGCATCATTCTGAAGAAGAAATCGACTGGCCCAACCATTGGTGCGCCTTCGGACATGAGCCTGCAATTGTTCTTTATGGCCAGCTACGATGTTGATCGCTTCCGTCGTTTTGTCATGAGTGAAAACTTCATCAAAATGTATGACATCACTGATGAAGAATACGATTCGCTTGAAAAAGATGATGTTGCATTGATGCAATTCGGCTTTACTTTAATGAAGCAGGTTTTCTTTGGTGAATTATCGATTAAAGAACGCGAAGGCGCCTGGGACAAACGTGCCGATGAGCGTCGTGAAATTCTTGAGTATCGCCAGAAGGTAGAAATCGCTGAGCATGAGAAGAAGCAGGAAGAAGCACGCAAAGCTGCAATCGACTCAGGTACAGAACACGCAGAAGACTAATCGCTATGAGTTTTTCAGTAAAAGTAGGTATTCTTTCTGATACCCACGGCCATATTGATGATCGTATTGTTGATGTTATCAGCGATTGTGACTTTGCCATTCATGCCGGTGATATCTGCGGCGCTCACATCCTTGAGCAGCTAACGCCTCGCATCGATGTAATTGCGGTGGCTGGTAACAATGATTACCCTGCTATCTGGCATGAAGACGAGGCTGATATTGTCTCTGCTCTGCCTAAATCAACACAGCTGTCATTACCCGGTGGTATCATCATCATTGAACACGGCCATCGTCTGGGTAATAACCCCGAGCATGACGAGTTCCGCTGGGATCATGCTGAAGCAAAACTGGTAGTTTATGGACATACCCACAAACGCGTCATAGACCAATCAGCGGAGCCCTGGGTGATCAATCCCGGCGCTGCCGGCAATGTAAGAAATCACGGCGGTCCATCTTGCCTGGTACTTCATGCTTCTGAAGCTGACTGGAAAATTGAAACCGTTCTATTTGAAGAAAGTGTTGCGGCTTAAAATAAGTTATTAGTTTGCAGGTAAAGGCTTTTTCTGCAAACTGATGACTACCTACTTTTTTCTACGCCTTTATATAAACCCAACCATCTTGCAGACGATTGGGGATTATATCCTTAGCTGATTTATTAGTAATCACGCCCGGCATTAGAACTATTTCAACACCTTCTATTTTATTTGCTTTAGCAATAGAACGCTTGCAAGCAAAAAATGATACTCCCTCGTTATCAATCATTTTTTGCACACGATCAATATAAGGAGATACGTCTGGCCGCAAAATATTTATCCCTTCTTTATTAGTAACCACATCCAGTTTCATTGGTAGATTAGCTTTGCGGTAAGTTGCCAGCAAATTATCCGCCTCATTAAGCGCCGAATTAACAACGCGAAAATCACCTGAATCAATATGCAAAATAATTTTACGCTGGGTATGATCAACTGTAACTTGATTAGCTACATACTGAAAGGTATTCTCAGCAGATATAGCATTCACTGCATTTGGACTATATTGGTATGTTGACCAGCCCAATAACACCCCCACAACCAGTGTCACAGAGGCTGCAATAGCTCTTGCATAAATGGAACGCGAACTTTTTTTCCTGGCATGTTCATGGCGTGACGGAGGTACTTCGCTATAGGCATAACCAACCAGTTCACGTACCGCTTTTAACTGGCAGACACGCTCACGTAAAACTTTATCATCAAGCAATACCTGATGAATTTCATTCATTTCATCGGTATCGAGTTGTTTATCGATGAATAAATTTAATTTTTCTTCAGTTATTTCATTAACACTCATTACTTAATCCTCCGCAACTTAAACTCAGCGAGTTCCTCTGAACCGAAATCCAGTAACTGCTGTTTTAAGTTTTGACGAGCTCTAAATAAGCGACTCATCACCGTACCAATAGGCACATCAATAATTTCAGCTATCTCTGCATAACTAAGTCCTGCAAAATCCGCCAGGGTAACCACTTCTCTTAATTGCATAGGTAATTGTTCTATCGATGCACGTACACGATCAACAATCTGAGACTGCTGATAACTTTCAGCATGTTCTGGCTGATCATCATCATGCATTTCTACAAATTCAACATTTCTACCTTTAACACGTAAATAGTCCTGCCAGCAATTGAACAGTATTCGATATAACCAGGTATCAATAGTGCCCACATCACGCAGTCTGGCCGCATTTTTTATCGCTTTAAAAATAGCTTCCTGCGCCAGATCATCTGCCAATGCAGCATCATGACACCATGAATAGGCGATGCGATAGAGCTTATTACGTCGGGCTGCAAATTCCGATTTCAGGGAAAAAGCAGCTACCAAATTTTTAACTATTTTCAAAACAAACTCCTGCTAGTAAAGACGTAGCAACTATGTATTTATTCATATTTAATATTAGACAATAGCTATATTCCAATATCGCAGCCTTTTATTTTTAGACAACTTAAGTAAAAACGAGCATAAAAAGAATACTACTATCAACCACTTAACAAATTAACACTATGTTTTTGTAATAAAAACATACGATTACAATAGTTAGCCTAATATTTAATAGGTTACTTCAATTTGGCCTTATTCTAAAGCCTTTATTTATCCACAAGAACATTAAGAAACAGATCAAAAATAGTATCGAAATGCTAGCTAGGTTTAGAAAATCCATAAAGTAAGCTGAAATATGAAAAAAAATATGAATAAGCTCACGTTTAGTCCGTCTCTTCTATGTACGGGCCAGTAATGGCATCAAAAGAAATATTTTTTAAATAATAAAATAAGTGGAGTCAAAATGAGAAATTTTTATACATCACTGGTCTTACTGGTGGCCATGGCATTCATATCCCCCGTGCACGCTGCTAACGATTTTGCTGAAAAACATGTCGTCCTGCAAATTAGCGACAACGATCCCTTTAAACAAACATTGGTACTCAATGTCGCCAACAACCTGATCAAACACTATGGCCAAAATAAAGTAGATATTGAAATTGTTGCTTTTGGCCCTGGTTTACGTCTTTTGTTTGAAGCTAATGTAAATAGCGATCGTATCAAAAGCCTGACAACAAATAATGTCGCTTTTTCCGCCTGTGGAAACACTATAGAAGGAATGACAAAAAAACTGGGGCATGCACCTATGTTACATGCTAACGCCAAAACAG
>JBEQLM010000219.1:0-3371 GCA_040325975.1 Gammaproteobacteria bacterium
AATTGTAGAAGTCGATTACAGAACTTGCCTTAAACTTAGCTTATATTAATCATAACTATCTAAATAAATATTTCACCTTTTATTGCCAGGAATTTACAAATCATGCTTCAAGAAATTTCTTCAACTCATCGTTTTAATCATCGCAAACCCAAACGTTGGTTCACGGATTCAAATATGGATCTATTTATCTGGTTTGAGAATCAGAGGCCGGTTTGCTTCCAGTTTAACTACAACAAACTTCAGCAAGAGCACTCTATTGGCTGGCATGCTGAAACTGGATTCAGCCATACTCTAGTCAAGCCTGATAAACGACACGTTAAATATAGAGCATCTGCCACAAGCTCATCAGAATGTGAATGCCAATGTCAGTTTGATGCAGCCTCTATTGCACGTGAGTTTCTTCAGGCCAGTAACCATATTGGCTGATTTTATTTTTGCTCGCCTGATTGAGGCTCCGGGCCAACTCGAAACACACTCAAATCAGGAGCCTGTTTTAAAAAGTTTGTAATCGGCAAAAATAAGGGCGTGGGTAGCTGATTGTATGGGAACCATTGCCAGCATCGACATTTTTCCGGCTCCATAATTGCGGGTTCGCCGGATAAATAGGCCGCCGAGACATACAGAGTAATATATTCACGGTCACCCGCTGAAAACATCTCATTACTAAAACCCGCATGCTCAGCAAAACCCATGTCCAGCCCTGTTTCTTCACTCAATTCTCTCGTCGCACATTCCAGCACGCTTTCACCAACTTCAAGATTCCCGCCTGGAAACTGCCAATCACCTTTACCCTGTGAAGTCAGGCGCTGCCCCAATAACAGGCAATCACCTTTCCACAGCATAACGCCGACTCCAATAAAGGGACGATTCTTAGCTAGTGGCTTTTCTGATTGTGGGGATTCTGAATTCACGACTCATACACTGAAATAAACTCAGTGCATATTCTCAGGCTTTTACAGGCTAAATCAAGTAACTCGGCAATCAATCATCTGTTGCCATTTTCACGCAGTTCCGGCCACTGTTCTTGGCTTGATACATGGCCACATCAGCCGCAGCGACTAAGGTTTCAAATGTATACCCTGGTCGATATTCAGCAACACCGATTGATACCGTCACTTTTGGTAACTGCACACCATCAAGAATACCGGGGTCAGTTTTGCTAATTCGCTCTCGCAAGCGCTCGGCAACAATCAAGGCTTGCTCTATTTTTGTTTCTGGCAGCAATGCAGAAAATTCCTCGCCACCATAACGTGCAAATAAGTCGTTGGTTCTTAATGGCGCCTTAGCCGCTTCACCCACGCTCATTAAGGCGCGGTCACCGGCCAAATGGCCATGACTATCGTTATATTGTTTGAAATAATCGATATCCAGCATCATCAGGCATAAAGGTAGTTCTTCACGCTCGGTGCGCTTGAATTCACGCGCAAAAACATCATTCATCCAACCACGATTATGCAAGCCTGTAAGCGCATCAATAGTCGCATGATGCTGAAACTTACGTTGCTGTTCCAGACTATCAGCAATCACCAGATTACTGTAACGAATCCGTTCAGACATAATATAGAGTAAATTTCTCGCCACTTCGTGTGAATGACTCGCCATACGCCACAACACTTCCTGTTCAATTTCGAGCACCAGGGTGGGCTCTTCGGCAATAACCGTCGCCGAGGGCACGCGGCTATCAATAATCGACATCTCACCAACACACTCACCAGGCTCTACTGTGGCTAGAGGCATTTCATCATAATATCCTAGCTGAACAGCGCAGCGACCTCTTATGACAACGTATAAAAAATGATTTTCTTTATCTACCGACAGTAGAGAATCACCGTCTTCTAATTCACGATAAGCGCACTGACCCAACAAAGCATCAAAAGCAGGATCCTCAAGGTCAACATTTCTGAATAACTGCAATCTTGATAAGATGCGTTTGTCATGGTCTACGGGAGGCATAGCCACAACATTATTTTCACTTATATTTAATTGTTTTTCGCTCATTTTGAAAATCTCTTCCAGTAAGACATTTATTACCCTTTTTTCTTACTGTAGATTATAACCTTGTTTATAGTAATGTACATATCATGAACAGACCGAATAAGAATATAAGCATTTGTTAATAAACGATATTTAAGGAATTACTGATCACTATGAATCAAGATAATAAACACTATATTCATGCCCTTGAGCTTGGCCCAATGGAGAACTTTATTTACCTGCTACACGATGAAGCCAGCAATCAGGCTGCCATTGTTGACCCAGCATGGGATGTTGAGCAAGTGATTCAACTGGCCAAAGCTAAAAACATTCAAATTACCGATATTCTGCTCACTCATAGTCATCACGACCATGTTAACGGCATTGAGCATGTTTTGAATCAATACGATGCTCAGATTCATCTACTCAAAGATGAAGCAAAATTCTGGGGCAAACAGCTAGAGAAACCGACGCTACATCATGGCGGTGACATCATCAAAATAGGTAAAACTGAAATTAAGGTGCTGCACACACCGGGGCATACTCCGGGTTCAGCCTGTTACCACATGGGCGATCACCTGATTGCAGGCGACACCCTGTTTGTCTTCGGTTGCGGTCGATGCGATATGACCGGCAGTGATCCAGAACAAATGTTCAACAGCCTGAAACATCTACGCACCGATTTACCCAACCAGACAATTTTGCATCCTGGCCACAATTACGCACCCACTGACCCGACCTCAACCATGGAAGCTCAAAAGCAAGGTAATCCGTTTTTACACTTTGATCAAAAAGAAGATTTTGTGAAATACCGTATGCATGTCCACGACAAGATTCGGGACATACCTTATTCAGCGGTTAGTAAAGAAGAAGCGCTGGCGTCTATTAAAGACTAAGCGCCAGTATTACATTAGCCCGGAAATCAGTCTTGCTCGCTGATTTCTATACCTTTCATGTGCGTCTCATTAATGCGTACTAACAAATAGCGGAAGGGAATCATGGATGCGTGGTAGTTATCCAGAGACTTCATAAACGGGAAATCGCCGGTGGCAAATTCATAAGTCTCATCTTTCATCGACTGATATATATCTTTCAGACTGACTTCCAGCTCATCGATGAAAGTACCCATCTCAACGATACCTTCGCCATCAAATTCCATCGACTGCCTGATATCCCAAATATCATCCAGCGCCTGCTCGATCATACTGACGTACTCATTGGTGGAACGCGCGCGAACAACTTTTGTTTTAAACATAATAACCTCTGATAACTTTAATCTTTAATCGGTATCACGGCTCTGCTTACTTTTACCGTGTCTCTGGGTCTTAAAACTGGCGATGGATTGTACTATCTCGCTATAGGGTAATGCATCCATATTATCGTACTGCTTTTCGGCC
>JBEQLM010000021.1:0-13671 GCA_040325975.1 Gammaproteobacteria bacterium
TGGTGAATAATTTCCCCGGACTGACCGATGAAGGTATGACCATTACCTATTCGCGCGATACTGCCCTGAGTTTTGAGGATGCACATTTTATTACCTGGGAACATCCAATGGTAGTGAGCACCCTGGATATGGTACTGGCGCAGGAAATGGGTAATACCGCTGTGACTGCAGCAGACTACGCTGGTGTACCACGCGGCACTATGTTGCTGGAATGTCTGTATACGCTTGAAGCAGCGCCGGTAGAATTTTTACAAACTGAACGTTATTTACCACCGACGGTGATTCGAATATTGCTTGATGAAAAAGGTGTTGATCACAATGCCAAATTAGCGCATGAAATTATTAACGCAAAACGTGCACAGGTGGATCTTGATACGGCGAACAAAGTTGTGCGTGCAAAGCAGCCGATTTTAAAAGCCATGTTAGAGCGTTGTGAAAAAACCGCACAGCAACAGGTGGTCGCGGTATTAGAGCAAGCTCATCGGGATTCCAGTGAGGCTTTACTGCGCGAAGTTAATCGACTTAAAGCCCTGAGCAAGGTAAACCCGAATGTGCGCGCATCTGAAATCGAGTTCTTTGAGAACGAGTTGGCGGCTTTAAGTAAGGTGTTAGATTCTGCGAGTTTGAGACTGGATGCTTTGAGGGTAATAGTTGCGACTTGATCGCGGCAGTTCAACTCAATTATAAAACTTTTTTATTTTTATTTAGGTGCTCGATGAACTGATCTGCTTCCATAGGGCGACCTAAGTAATATCCCTGCGCAGCGTCACAGTTAAATTCTTTAAGTTTATTGGCAATTTCCAGACTCTCTACACCCTCGGCAACAACTCTCATATCCATATTGTGTGCCAGATCGATGGTGGTACGTACAATCACTTCATCACTCTCATCTTCGAGCATTTCCATAACAAAAGAACGATCAATTTTTATTTCATTAACAGGTAATTGCTTTAGGTATGCAAGTGATGAGTAGCCTGTGCCAAAATCATCAATCGAAATTCCTATGCCCATTTTACTGATGTTATCCAGTATTTTTTTCGAACGAACCGGGTCTTTAATAAAAATGTTTTCAGTGAGTTCGAGAGTTATTTGTTCAGGTTCAATTTTATTGCTGAGTATGAGTTTATTAATGTCGGCAGGCAATTTAGCATCATGCATACAGTTCATTGAGATATTGATACTGATCTCCATTCTATGGCCCATTTCATTCCATAAGGCGCATTGTTTTGCTGCCTTCTCCATTACCATGTAGGTAATTGGCTGGATCAGGCCCGTGTGTTCAGCCAGTGGAATAAAGTCTTCGGGTGAAATGAAACCACGTTCTGCATGTTCCCATCGTAATAAAGCTTCTGCACCATAAATCTCTCCCGTTTTTAAATCGATTTTAGGTTGATAATAAAGCTGCAGTATTTTGTTGTTTAGAGCTTGCCTAAGTTCAGCTGCCAGAGCCAGACGACTTACTGCATGACTATCTTCAGATGACTCATAAGCACTGTAACCCATACGTTTATTTTTGGCGTTATACATGGCAACGTCGGCACGTTGAATCAGAATGTTAACGTCATCACCATGAAGCGGGTACTCAACGATACCCATGCTGATGCCTATATCGAGATGATGGCCTTCAACTTCAAAAGGTAGCTCGAATGAATCCAGTATTTTTTTAAGTATTAAAGCTGCCTGGTCAAGTGTTGTGTTAGCCAACAAGACACCGAATTCGTCACCACCGAGTCGTGCAACCATATCATTGCTTCTAAGAGTTTCATGTAAACGTTCACCCACTTGCTGTAATACGATGTCACCAATATGATGGCCGAGTGTGTCGTTAATGTCTTTGAAACGATCAAGATCACTAAGTATAAGAATAAATTTTTGATTGGTGTAGGCACTACCTGATATCAAATTCTGCAATTGATTGTTAAACATTTTTCGATTAGGCATGTTCGTCAGAGGGTCATGTAATGCCTGATGTTCTAACGCCATTGTCTCCGACTGTATGGCTACCATTAACAGTTCAAAACGACTTTCCAGTTCATCCAGTTGATTTGTTTTATCCAGTTTTGGTTGGTCAATTTGCATGCCTTCAGAAAACTTGACCACACGCTGGGTTAGCTTTTGAATTCTTGATGTGATCCAGTACATGACTGCTGCGAATGAAATAATGTAGGCCAGTGCAGTTAAAATAGCTATTCGACGATCTTCATCAAGTACTGCATCGGTTTGTTGACGCACTTCTTCAGTGGAAATAAACGAGACAAATTTGATTAGTAAATCGGATGAACCTGTATCGAAATGGCTTTCGCTAGTTATTAAGTAATTTTTTTCCATCTGACTAAGTTCAGTATTTTTAGGCACTAATTCACTATTGCTACTAACGAGTATTTTTGTTTCTTCATCTTTTAATATGGCAATGATGGTGTCGCCTGATTCTGCACCTTGAGATAACTTCAGTAGTTCTTCATCAATAGGGCTGGCAATAAGCAGGATCGGTGAGTTTTCAAGTTCCCCGATATACTCAGCTGAGATAACATAAGGTTGATTACCACGCATGGTGATAAAGCTTTGTTCCCGACTTAGCTCCAGATCATAGAGAGTTAGATTTAATAGCTCTTTGGTAGGCATGGGATTTTTATAATGATAAAGCTCACGCAACTTGCCGGTTTTATCATAAAGCATTGCATAGTGCGGCCATAAGTAACTGCGCATTATCGATAGTTTGGGTAGCCAGACCGGTACATTTTGGTGGAGAATAACTTCTGGGTTTTTATTATTCAACCATTGTTTTGATCGAACATGCTTTTTTAAATTATCATTGTTGACATATGTTTTTACCGCAGGATTGAATGCGTTTAGATAGCGGTAGAAACGTGTTCGATGACTCCTGGCTTCTTTATTAAAGCGTTGGCTTAAGTTTTCATGAAATATAGAGCTTAATTTATAATCACGGTAGGCATGTGATGACGCCCACACCACTAGCCCTACTGACATAGTCAGCAGTAACATGGAAGTGGTTAACGAAAGCCGAGGGAACATTTTTTATTAGTGGTCGCTTACAACATTTTGACCATCTGGCTCAGCAATAAGCTCTCTGCCTTTAAATTTCCAACCAGCTGATTTGAGTTTTGATGCAGGGATAAAACCATACTGTTCACCATGCTCTTGCATGTATTCATAAATGGCATCCATTAATATCTCTGCTTTTTCATTTTTATTGTTGTCGTTTGTCCATGTCGTTAGATTATAAGTTCGATAAATTGGATATTCTCCAGCAAGTAATATCTTTAAGTCTTCCGGTTGTTTTTTATCGATGCTCAATATTTTTAATGCACCTTTATCTTTGTGTACCTTTAACATATAAGGTGTTTCATAACCGATAGCAGTAACGGTACTGGTAACATGCGAAATCATATCGACGATAGTTCCCACTGATTCAGCTCTGGGGCTTACATCATCGGGGCCATTCAATAATAAACGCCAATGCCCCGGTCTTTTTTTACAATGTAAACGTACCACTGGTTGAATGGTTTTACCCTTGAGTTTATCTGACAGGCTCTGGTAACCGGGGACTTCTGACCAGGTGACATATTCACCCTTAAATATCTTCTTCGCATCTGCCGTTGAAACATCATTGATTGGATTATCGACATGGGTAACAAGTGCAATGGGGGCAATGGCAACTGTATGGAATTTTAGACCTGGTAAACGATCGGTTTTACCCGGTGGGCAGCAGTAAGTCGCTATATCGACGGATTTATTTAATAGTTTCTTGGCTGTGGCACCACAGGTCCCTTGCTGTATATCTACTTTAAAACCGTTTTCTTTGGCAATATCTTCGACGATTGTGTGAATCGCAGGGTATGTCTGTTGACCCAGTGAAATAACAACATCAACATCGTCCGCTACTTTCTTGTCATATTGTATGGTTTGCTCAAGAAAGCCTTTTTTAGGGCTGGCAATGTAATCTGGATCTGAAAAAGCTGCTGCTTTCAGTGGCCTGGCGGTTTCTGCATAGGATGAAGGCGTCACCACAAAGCTAGATAGAATCGATAAATATATTGCTGTTCTGTAAAAAAATGGCATCAGAAAACCCCTAATTTGATAGAAATTGGTTATTTTTATATTTTGGGTCATTTAGGGTGGCGCTGGTACTGGGTGTGAGATTACCGCACTAATACAGTTCTATATTAGCTTATAAATAATCTTTTATCTGAAAATTATTCAGTACGCAAAGCATCAACAGGGTTCATATTAGCAGCTCGTCTGGCGGGTACGACGCCTGCAAACAAACCTACAATCACGGCCAGCACTTCTGCCATGACAACAAAATGCCAGGGGGTATGAACAGGAATGCTCGGTGCGGCAAAGTGTATGAGTTCGGCAATGGATAAAGCCAATATCAAACCTAAGACTCCGCCCAGAGAGGATAACAACATAGCTTCGGTGAGGAATAGCATTAGGATCTGACGTCGCTCTGCACCGAGTGCCGTCAGCAGACCTATCTCCGAGATTCGCTCTTTTACGGCAATGGTCATGATGGTCAGGATACCGACGCCACCGACGATTAGAGAGATGCCACCGAGTGCACCAACAGCAAAGGTCAAAACACCTAGTACTGAATTCAGGACTTCGAGCATTTGTTCCTGAGTGACAATGGTGAAGTCTTCTTCACCATGACGTGACATCAATGTTTGTTTGAGTAGTTCACTGACTTTGTCGGCATCGAGATTACTTTTATAAAGCACGTCGATTTCCATCAGGCTTTCACGGTTAAATAATTCCATCGACTTTGCTGCAGGAATATAAACAGCATCATCAAGATCAAATCCCAGCATCTGTCCTTTGGATTCCATTACACCGATCACTCTAAAACGAGAACCACCGACACGGACAATTTCGCCCAGCGGGATCTGATTACCAAATAGTTCCTGTTTAACTCGACTGCCGAGAACAACAAATGAACGTGCGCTACGTGGGTCATCATCGGGTAAGAATTGTCCGGCTGATACATTAAACTGCCAGACTTTTGGCACATCAGCGCCGACACCAAAAATGGTAGTGCGTCGTTGTAAACCACCGCCTTCAACGGCTGCGTTGCCCTGTATTACCGGCACGGCAGCAATCACCTGTGAAAGTTGTGCGAGCGCAGTGACGTCATCTAACGAAAGTGGTCGTACATTACCCATGACAGCACCCGACATGCCGTGGGTGGTTGTTTTGCCCGGTGTGATGCCAACCAGGTTGGTGCCAAACTGACTAAATTCAGCCAATACAAATCGATGTAGCCCCTCACCGACTGAGGTCAGCAAGACTACGGCGGCGATACCTACCGCAATTCCCAATGCGGTTAAGCTGCTGCGTAAGCGTCGGGTACGCACGGCGCTAAAAGATAAATTGAACAGGTCTTTAATAAACATGATTGATAAAAATCAGCGGCCGGACAAAGCCAGAACCGGATCAAGGTTGGCGGCATGTCGTGCCGGTAACAGGCCAAATATGATGCCCGTACTCAGGGCAACACCAACCGCTGCCCATAGTGCCCAGTCGGGTGCCTGGAATGGAAAGTCCGGAAAGTAGCCCTGTAACACCCAGTTGCCTGCCAATCCAAAAATTAAACCGAGCATAGCGCCGACCAGTGACAAACAAGCTGACTCGGTAAGAAACAATATAATAATTTGTTTACGCGGTGCGCCGAGTGCTTTTAATAAACCAATTTCTGCTGTGCGTTGAGCAGCGGCGACTAACATCACATTCATAATCATGATGCCTGCAACTAACAAGCTAATGGCGGCAATGCCGCCGAGTGAATAAGTTAATGCCGTTAGTATTCGATCAAAGGTGCTCAATAAGGCATCCTGTGAAAGCACGGTAATATCATCTTCACCATCGTGCCTGGCACTGATAATTTCGATCACATCCTGGCGTGCTTTTTCCATCTCGTCCTGGCTGCGTGTCTCAACTAAAACTCTGAATACAGAATTAATATTAAACAGTGCCTGCGCCGATGCCGCGGGCATGATTAGAACTTCGCCCATGTGCATACCGAGCGAGACACCCTCTTCTTCCAGAACACCGATGACTCGACAGCGATATTCGCTGACTCGCACCCATTTACCCAAAGATGAAAGGCTGCCGAACAATTCTTTATTCAGGGTGTAACCCAGTACACACACCGGTGAGGCACGGGTAATTTCCTGTTCCGGTAAAAACTGACCGCGCGATAAAATCAATTGTCGAACGGAAAATAAACTTGCCGTCGAACCCATGATCATGACTTCACGTTCTAGCTGTTGGTAGGATACCGGAGCCGCTCCGACGACAATGGGCGCAAGTTGTTTGACGTGTCGACTGCGTTGTAAGGCTTCTACATCCTGTAAGGTTAGATCGCGTGGAGTCTCACCCATCATCGGTGGCATGACGCCAGTGGTTTCAGATCGTCCGGGTAAAATAATTAATAAATTAGTGCCCAGCGATGAAAATTGCTGCGTTACATACAAACGTGCACCTTCACCTAGAGAGGTAAGTAATATCACCGAGGCGACACCAATCGCCATGGCTAACAACATTAAATAAGTTCGCGTTCGATAGCCCTGCATGGCATGAAAAGCAAACTGTATAACGTCATTGATGCGCATTAGGTCAACACCTTACCATCCATCATATGAATAATTCGATGCGCCCGCACACCCAGTTCAATATCATGAGTAACCAGTAACAAGGTAATACCCTGTTGATTTAATTTTTCCAGAATATTGATGACTTCAATGCCGGATGCGTGATCCAGATTGCCAGTCGGCTCATCGGCTAATAAGACAACAGGTTTGGTGACCACGGCACGTGCAATGGCAACGCGCTGTTTTTGGCCACCAGATAATTGGTCGGGTCTGTGATGACTTCGATTGCTGAGGCTTAATGATTCGAGTGCTTCATTGACGCGCTGTTCACGCTCAGCATGATCAACACCGGCCAGGATCAAAGGCAGGGCAACATTTTCTGCTGCGGTTAATCGAGGTATCAAATGAAAAGTTTGAAAAACAAAACCAATTTTTTCTCGCCTGACTCTGGACTGTTCTAATTCAGTTAATTCGGTTACGTCAGCACCATCTAAAAAATATCGACCCTCATTAAGCTGATCGAGCAAACCAATGGCATTTAATAAAGTTGATTTCCCCGAACCGGAAGGTCCCATAATAGAAATATATTCACCGTCTTTAATATCGAGGCAGACATCATCCAGTCCGTGAACCAGTTCATCGCCAACTTTAAATGTGCGAAATATGTGATCAAGTTCAATCATTTACTATCAGTCTTGTCTAAAATAGCAAACGCGCCATCCTCAACGCCTTTTCGATCGACAGTGATGACGACGAATTCACCCTGCTCAACGCCACTAATAATTTCTGTGTGATCCCAGTTGGATAAACCCGTTTCAACATCGCGTAATTCAAGTGATTGATCATCTGAATTAAAAACATAAAGCTGTTGTTTATCGATGATGGTTTCTGTTGGCACTCTTAAAACATTGTCACGAGTTTTAAGAATAACTTCGGCGTCGGCACTGTAACCCGGTAGCATTTCAAGCATGTCATCAGGGTTTTCAAAAATGACTTCGATATCAACGGTACGTGCCTGCTTTTCACGATCAAGCACATAATCAGCAATACGACGTACCGTCGCAGAAAAACGACGATCCTTGAAAGCATCTAGTGTAATGCGTGCTTTCATATCCTGTTCGATTTTGGGGGCATCGACTTCATCAATCGGTGCAACCACATAAAAACAACTGCGATCAACCATATCGATAGCGGGTAAGGTGGGAATGCCCGGTGGAGATGGCGTCACGTACTCGCCAACTTCACCATTCACTTCTACCACAATACCATCAAAGGGCGCTTTTAATAGTGTACGTTCGAGTAAGGCCTCTGCTACGCCTATTCTCTCATCGCTGACCGTGGCTGAAGTTTGTGATGCAAGACAGTCAGCACGTTGGGATTTTGCCGTGGCCACGGCCTGATCGACTAACTCTTCAGAAATTACTTTGGTCTTGCGTAAATCGGTTTTTCGTTTAGCATTTTTTTCTGAAATGTCAGCCTGTACACAAACGCTTTTAGCGCGTGCTTTAGCTGCCTTCGCCTCTGAACGTGCAAGACCTACTTCTGCCTGTAAGTCGTCATTCCAGAGTGCGAGTAAAACATCGCCCTGCTTAACCGAGTCGCCCTCTTTAATGGTTAATGAGGCAATTTGACCTCCCATCGACGGTGACATCTTTGCACGCCGGCATGCTTTTACGGTGCCTGCACGCGTATTAGCCACGGTTTCTTCAATAGAACCCATTTCTACTGCCTCAACTAAAACCTTCACCGGTTTTGGACGAGTGCCATACAACAGCATTAAAACAATCAAGATTACTACAGCAGATAATATGAGCAGATGTTTGTTGCGTTTTATCACATTTCATCCTCGGTTAGATCTTCATCAAATTTATTTATTCCTTGTTATCAATGATAATACACTCAGCTAACGAAGAATTCGCCTTATATGAATTTACTCTTGATGCGGCTCATTACGAAAAAGCCATTCTCTCGCTGTCTCCGTTATCACGGCCACCGCAGGATGAGTGATTTTTCGTTCCACAGATATGGCATAGAACTGTTCGATAACCTGATCTGTTTCTCCAATAGTCATTACTCCGTATTGTTTTTCCACTTCCGTAGCAATCGGCGTTGGTGCGATAAAAACGCCAGCCCCTGCCTGACCGAATGCTTTCATCAGAGCACTGTCGTCAAATTCACCGACAATTCGAGGATGGATGTGAAGACCATCAAACCATTTTAATAATTGGCTTTGTACTACGGTCATTTCACCGGGTAATAACATCGGTGCACCGTTGAGACTTTGTGGAAAATTTTTATTCAATTTTTTCGCCAGCTCAGGCACGGCAAAAAAACTGATACCGCATTCGCCCAGTGGGTGATTAAAACCACGCACGTTTACATTTGATGGAATCGGGCCATCGGCGATCACCAAATCTACCCGGTGTACTGCCAACTCGGTTAACAGAGAATCGATATCGCCTTCTTTACAGATTATACGAACCTGTTCAGGTAATTGCAGTGACGGTGCCAACAAACGATAGGCAATCGATTTTGGCACCACGTCGGCAACCCCGACCTTGAATACCAGTGGTCTGTCTTCTGGCAGGTTATGCAGCATTTCTTCCAGTTCGCCACCGAGTGAAAAAATTTCGTCAGCATAACTCAGGGTGAGACGACCGGTTTCTGTGAGTTCCAGATTACGTCCGACCCGATTGAACAGGGTTTCGCCTAAATGATCTTCTAACAGGCTGAGCTGGCCGCTGATGGTCTGTGGTGTGATGTGCAAACGTTCACTAGCTCGGGCAACCCCGCCCTCTTTGGCGACGACCCAGAAATAGTGAAGATGTTTATAGTTGATCATAGCCATGTACTCACATCGATAAATACGAACAATATGGCAATAATATTCGACTTTTCTATAAATTGGAATAGGCCTACTCTAGTCTCCGACATTCACCAGACTGATAACTCGGAGATAACTATGCAGATCAATATTCAAGCTCAGAACTTTCCATTAACGAGTGCTTTGCGCGGTCACGTTGAACGCCGGCTGGGCTTTGCCCTGAGTACCAGAGACGACCATATCCAACGGGTAATGGTGCGTTTGTCCGACATTAATGGGCCACGCGGCGGTGAGGACAAATGCTGCCGTATCCAGATAATACTGCCGCATCTTCCGGATGTCGTCATTGAAGACACTATGGCAAATCTATATTGCGCTATCGACCGGGCATCTGATCGAGCCGGAAGAACAGTCGGTCGTCGACTTGCACGTCAGCGTGATAGGAGTCGATCCTCTGATCTATTGCGAACAGTAGAAACTGACGATTGACCTGTAAAACATCATAAATTGACTGGAGAGAAAAAATGAATACATCAATGACAAATAGTACGCCGCGTACAGAAACGGCCATACTCGCCACCAATAAGGTGATCCGTAGCACTTATACACTGCTATCCATGACGCTGTTATTTAGCGCATTGGTGGCAGGCGTTTCGATGAGTTTAAACCTGCCCCACCCCGGCATGTTACTAACGCTAGGTGGTTACTTCGGCCTGCTCTACGCGACTTCAAAATACCGTAACAGCAGTTTAGGTCTGGCCTTTGTCTTCGCACTAACCGGTTTCATGGGCTATACACTCGGACCGATACTCAATGTCTATCTGGCAATGGCCAATGGTGGTCAGATAGTGATGACAGCAATGGGTGGCACGGGTGCTATCTTCTTCGGGCTTTCAGGTTATGCGCTGGTGAGTCGTAAAGATTTTAGCTTCATGGGTGGATTCCTCATGGTAGGCATTTTGGTGGCCTTCCTGGCAGGACTGGGTGCCATGTTCTTTGAGATGCCAGCGTTGTCACTGGCAGTATCAGCCATGTTCGTATTGCTCATGGCCGGTCTTATTCTCTATGAAACCAGCAACATCATTAGCGGCGGTGAAACCAACTACATTATGGCAACCGTCACACTGTACGTTTCCATCTTCAACCTGTTCACCAGTTTGTTACATATAGTGGGAGCTATGAGTAACAGGGATTAGAGGTGTAGTTAAAAATCATTAAGAGAATAAATAAAGTTATTAAGGCATCGGTGTATCGGCGCTGAGGGGCGCCAATATGCCGCATAATAATTTGGATATGGGAAAAATTTTGATAAATAATTGCTCATAGTTTTGCCATTCTTTATCTTTGATAAAAAATATTTTTTAACAAGGAGAACGAAAAAGACACTGTGTAAAAATAAATTGTGATATTTTTATTTAAAATATCCACAATCCTAATTAAGTTGTGAATTCAGGAAGAATAATTGAACTCGAAGGACAAATGAGGATGGCTAATAAACTGTGAAAAATTTAACTAGAAGTTGAGCAAAGATTTAAATTCTTTTCTTTATAAATGAAGACAAGAAGTGAAATAAAGGCAGGAGTAATGAAATTTGCTCATAGTACGAAATAAGCAAGTTCCATTACTCACTGCCCTAATTTTTAAAACAGGTAGTTAACAATTACATAACCTGGGATGGATTTGTATTCAACATTAGCGCCTGCAACACCACTAGATCCTAGATCACTGTAAACTATCATGTCAACAGTAAGGTTCTTTTTTGGCTGCCAGCGGGCACCAAGATTGATGACTCTCTCTAAGGCGGCGTTATTATCCAATATAACCTCTGCAACTAGCGATACAGGTACCTGTTTTAGTTTATAGGCAGCTAAGCCTTTAACAAATACTGTATTCTTGCCAGCACGGGGACCAGCAGGAGCGATGCTATCATCTGAGACAAGTTCTGGGTTTATATTTAAAGTAATATCACCCGATTTCATTGTATAAGCAGCACCTACTGCAATGTTTGTTGAACTATTAGCTACAGTGCCGTCATCAAAATAACTGACAATGCCATAAGCAGCTAAGCCTTTACCTATAGATTTTTTATAACCAATACTACTATTGGCAAAACCTGTGTGAGTATCTGAGGCACTATTGAGCATGATTTCACCGCCAAAGGCCCCTGCTCTTATGCCTGTTGCCACACCAGCTGAGATAAAAGAGTATTCCAAATCGACACTTACATCACCCTTAGATAATGTGGTGGCTGTTTGTTCAAAAAAGATACGAGATGTGTCAGCAGCCTGAGCTGACGCAGTAGCTACGGCAGACAAACTTACAAATAACAGAGAATGAATAGTCTTATACATGGTCAGTTCCTCAATAATTAAAATAAAAAATAAAGTCGCTTAGATATGTTAATAACATCCAATTGTTATCGACTCATAAGCGGTATTATAGACGATAACATCTTAAATAATGTTGAACTGTTAAAAAATACTGGCTCACTGTGGTGCTATTAGCGAAACATGGTCTCACCTTTTTTAACTAAATTTCATACATTTCGGCAGATTCCTAATATCGATAAATCAAGGCTGATAACTTTTTATCACATCAACATAATTACTGTGTTCGTAAGCGGCTGGATCTATGGCGCATGACTGGCTTACGCTACCCTGCATCTGTTGAACGGATTCGTATTCGTGTTCTGCTAACCAGTCCTGCAATTGCTGTAATAATTCTGAGCAATACTCAGGGCCTTTTTCTAATAACACGCTGCACAGATAGACAGCATCAGCGCCTGCCAATAATGCCTTGATGATGTCGTCGATATGATGAAAGCCACCGGTGGCTGCCAGCGATAGTTCAACACGACTTCTGATCAGAGCAATCCAGCGAATTCTTAACAGGGATTCATTCGCTGTTGATAATTCAAGATGTGGTTTTATTTTTAATGTTTCCAGATCGATATCAGGTTGGTAAAAACGATTAAAGAGAACAACACCGTTAGCATCTGCTGCCTGTAATTTACTGACCATATTAGCAACCGATGAGAACTGCGATGACAGTTTCATGGTGATGGGCAAGTTAATTTGTTCGCGTAGGTCGGTTAACAGTTCAATATAACGATTCTCAACATGCTTACCGGTTTGTTCAGGGTCGGCAGCAACATAATAAACATTCAGTTCCAGCGCATCTGCTCCCGCCTGTACCAACTCTTTTCCGTAATCGATCCAACCACTGATGGATATGCCATTCAAACTGGCGATGACGGGAATATTGAGCGACGATTTAACATGATGCAAGTGATCCAGATAATAATCGAGCTCACCGCTGTAATCGCTGGGAACTGGCTGGAAGGATTCTGCTTCATAGTTTCCTAAAGCTTGTGAATGCACATATTTGTCGAGCTGCTTTTGCTCAAAGTGTACGCTCTCTTCAAATAATGACGGTAATACAATGGCAGCAGCTCCAGCATCTTCCAGACGTTTTGCATCATCAAGATTGCCAGTCAGTGGTGAGGAGGATGGTACTAAGGGATTGATGAGTTTTAGACCTAAATATTGAGTCGATAAATCAATCATGATGATTTCTCCTTGCTGCTTTCGTCATGCGGTTTAATTTCAGTGGCAAACTTGCGACGAGGTGATTGTGTTGCATCAGAGTCATCCCAGGCTAAGTTCGCAAGCTGTTCATAATAATGATAACGGTGCAATACATCTTGCTGTGACTGTTCTAACAATTTTTCTGCAACATCCGGATGGGTTCGCCACAACATATTAAAGCGAATTTCTGTTTCAACAAACTCACGATATGGGATAGATGGCTTTTTACTATCAAGATGCAATGGATTAATTCCCTGCTTTGCATTTTGTGGGTTGTATCTAAATAATGGCCAGTGACCACTATCAACGGCCAATTGTTGTTGTTTGTGATTGTCTTTCAAATCTATTCCATGTGCGATGCAGGGTGAATAGGCGATAATTAATGAAGGCCCGGGATAGGCTTCGGCTTCATTGAAAGCATGAATGGTTTGAATGTCCTTTGCACCATAGGCCACGTGTGCTACGTACACGTTTTCATAATCCATGGCCAGTAAGGCAAGGTCTTTTTTAGGTGAAGGTTTGCCACCTGCAGAAAATTTTGCAACCGCACCGCGTGGCGTGGCTTTCGATGTTTGACCTCCGGTATTTGAATAAACTTCGGTATCCAGCACCAGTATGTTTACATCACGGCCTGATGCCATGACGTGAT
>JBEQLM010000220.1:0-3368 GCA_040325975.1 Gammaproteobacteria bacterium
GTTATGGTTGGCCTTCTATTCTGGCCAATGGTGTATATCTTGGAGAGTTATTTGCACCCGTATTAATTGTGCTGGGTATTTTTACGCGATACAGCGCCGTGGTTGTTATCATTAATATGTTGTTTGCTGTATTTCTGATGCATTCCGCCGATATTTTTTCTCTGACGCAACATGGTGGTTGGCGACTTGAGCTACAGGGTTTTTATCTATTTGGTGCTGCGGCTATCGTATTTCTCGGTAGTGGAAATCACGCATTGATTCCAGATTAGATTTCTCATACGAAAAAAAGCCCTGTTTCCTAATGTGAGTTGGAAACAGGGCTTTTATAGTAAATACTGGTTATTTAAGGTTTTTTCGCCAGCGCTTATAGTCAGTTTCGGTATTGATCAAGTCCTGAAGCACTATTCCTACCTGATACATGCCTTCTTCTTCGGATTCTCGACACCAGCGGACTTTTCCGGACAAAAAGTATTTATCGGGATCATCTTTAAGCATGACCGACATATCGATGGTGCTATCGGGTGGCAGTGCGGTACCCAGAGTGATTCGCAGGCCGGATGCGGAAATATCGATGGTAGACCCGGTTAATGACCGACCTAGAAGCCCCGGGTTTTGTGAAGTAAAGATAATGGTCAGCTTTAATGCTTCTTTTTGAGGAATGCGCGTGTCAGCGCGACGGTTAATTTTATCAGGCATAGTATTGATTCTTCTCATCTTGGAGCAACTTTAATATTGCTCAGTTTTTATGCTATAAACGGAAAAATATCCCTTACAGTTATTGCTTGTATTGGGTATTTATACACGATGAGGCAATTTTCACAATACATCTGGCATGATATTTTTAATATTTTGTTTATTTCTATGCTTTAGAGTTTATTTCAGGAAACCGTGATAGTCTTTTGCCACAATATTGTTAAGGAGTGATCACCGTGTCTACATTGCCTGAAATGCATTTATTGCCAAAAGATTTGAAGTCGATTATCGAGCTAGTCAAAACTCATGATCGCGATATCGCTAAAAAACTGGATGATTCCTATCATTCAGCTAGTTTTAATGTCACTTTTAGTTCTGCCCCTGTGTGTTTTATAAACAAAGAACTTACTCATGAAGAAGCGACAAAAGTACAGGAGTGGCTTCACCATGAAGAAACCAGAGGCGATACGTCAGATAAGGTCAGACATTTTGGGCATTTGCTCGAGGTATGGCGTCCTATCTCGAGAGAACATTTATAACGATGCATGCCGAGCTATCTGGTCCCCGTTATTGAATTTTTTAAGATGAGCAGCTCACAGAAATTTGTTGCGCCCATTCGGGAGGGTGGCCTGCATAATGTTCTAAATCACTATGTTCTTCAAACGGTTTTTGCAATAAATTAAGTAATATATCAATTTCAGAATAATCCTGATTATCGCTGGCCTTTCTAATGGCTGTTTCCACCATATAATTTCTTAAAATATATTTTGGGTTGACCTGTTTCATTAAGTGGCTACGTTCAATGGCATCAATGTTTTCAGTCGCGATACGTTGTTTGTATTTTTGCATCCATAAATCACAGGCTTCACGATTTATAAATAAGTCTCGTAGATTATTCTCGTATTCTTCACCCGGTGCTTGCGAAAGCTGACGGAACAGAATCGTGTAGTCAACTTGATTATCGTGCATGATGTCGAGCAATTCTGAACATAAATCCTTGTCTTCTTTAGTCTCATCATACAAGCCAAGTTTTTTGCGCATTAAACTGGAATAGCTGTCTACATAATATTGTTGATATTTTTCTAACTCATGCTGCGCTTTTTTAACAGCACTACCTGAGTCGTCGTCAAGCAATGGTAAAAATGCCTGAGCCAGACAGCTAACATTAAACAGGCCTATCTCAGGTTGTTTATCGAAAGCATATCGGCTTTGGTAATCTGAGTGATTGCAAATAAAATCCCGATTGTATTGATCAAGAAAACCATAGGGGCCGTAATCCAGGGTTAAACCGAGTATCGACATGTTATCGGTGTTCATCACGCCATGGGCAAAACCCACTGATTGCCATTGTGCAATCAGTTCAGCGGTAGACTTAATCACCTGATTGAGTAGCGCAAGATAAGGTTCTGCATGATCTTTGAAATCAGCATAATGTTGTTCAATGACATGATCTGCCAGTTGTTTTAGCTCATCGAAGTGTTGGTTGTAATACATGTATTCGAACGAACCAAAACGAACGTGACTGGGTGACATGCGTAGCAATAGTGCACCGGTTTCTATTTGTTCGCGATAGACTTCATGGTCACTGCCAATAATACAAAGCGCGCGTGTTGTCGCTATGCCCAGCCCATGCATGGCTTCACTGCATAAATATTCACGAATGGTTGAACGCAATACCGCACGGCCATCACTACCGCGAGAATAAAGTGTTGGCCCACTGCCTTTAACCTGTAAATCCCATTTATCTCCCGAATCGGTTTTAACCTCAGCTAGAAGAATGGCACGACCATCACCAAGCCGAGATACATAATGGCCAAATTGATGGCCGGAGTAACACATGGCTAAGGGATCGTAACCATCGAGATGTTTTGCACCACTGATGATCTCAGAAAAATCTTTTCGGTGTGCTTCTTCTGGATCTAATTCAATTAGTTCAGCTGCTGAAGCATTAAAGCTAATGAGATGTGGATTGTTTAGCGGGCTTGTTGTGTGGCGGCTGTAAAATAGTTCGGGCAGTTTACTGTAGCTATTTTCGAACTTTAGTTCTTCGAGTTTTTTCATGCATCTATTGTGAACGGGCAGGGGATTTGATCAACCAGCTATTCATGTGGGTATGTTGTTACTATTGGATGCTTGAATAGTATTTTCTGAGTGGGTATTTCGACGGTGACAGGTATAAATTGCTATTACCACAGAAATACTAAAGATTATAAAAAGTGACATCTTATAAGTAAATAGTTAGTCTTCTTTGGCGTACTATTAACTGGTTATTTTTTATACCCACTATAAAATTACAGACGTAAAAAAGGCGAGTATAAAACTCGCCTTTTTAGCAATCACTTTTTTTGATTAGTTTTTTTTGCGTTGGTAAGACATTAAACCAATGCCCATCAACAGCACAAACATCTGCAAGCCCAGGCTCTGCATGGTTGGATAAATACCCAGCATTTCAACGCGGGGGAATTCAATCATACTGCTGGCGATCATACCAGCTTCCTGGAAGGCGGCTATACCCTGACCGGCAAATATCACTGCCAACAGGAATAACAAAACAGCATTGATCTGGAAGAATTGTTTAATCGGTAGACGTGTACCAACTCGCATGACTACAAAGGCCAGAATTAACAATAAAGCTAAGGCGGCCAAGACGCCTAATAAGAAGCCTTGTTGTGAAT
>JBEQLM010000221.1:0-3344 GCA_040325975.1 Gammaproteobacteria bacterium
GCTAGTTGCGCTCGATATATTCTCAATGTTACGAATCAACCCATCGAAAGTTTGGGCAATGTCTTTTGTTGCTTCACCACCTGCCGGTTTAACTTTAATATCAAAGTCAGCCTGCTCCATTTCGCCACTGATCTGATCTACAATTGGGTTAGAAAGATCGAATGTATAGCGTGGTTTTCCGCTGTTCGCATTCCACCAAAACGGCTCCCATTGCCCATCGCGCTTATCTAAAAATAGATGCGCTTCCCTTGCTGCTTCTCTGTTGTCGTGGTCTGCCCCCTGCGCTGTTTCAAGAAGTTCAATAGCTTTACTGTGATCTGAAAAATCAGGCATTATCCCCACCCTTTGAATTTGATTTTTTTAGCCTTCTCGCGCACTGGTTCACTAAACGTTAAAGCGCCAGCATCGCCATAGTCCGGACTAAAGCCGTATTTCTTTTTAATAAGTTCTTTCTTCCAGAGAACGCGTCTATCATTTGAATCTCTGTCGTAGGGTGATGCGCATAAATCCGCCTGAAGTTCGTCACTGTCGGGTATTTCAACCAATAGGCTCTCATCGACCATCCAGTCGGCCATTAATCCCCATATCTCGTTGCGCTTGTTCTTGAACTTCTTGGGGTCTAGTGGAGTAGAGCCGAACGCTATTGATTTAACTCGTTTCTCATAACCTAACTCGTGTAATCTATCGACAATATCAGCACCGCTACCAAAATCCATAAACATCATATCTGGAACTTTACCGGCAATTTTACACTCTGTATCAAGTATCTCTTTACAGATAGCGACGTTTTTCCCCAGTGTATTACACTGCTCACCGCTATACGCCTCCATTCCGTACATTTTCCGGCCCTGCCTTCTGATAATAGCGAACCTATCGCCGCCTCTTGACGGATCAACGCCAACAACTAAAGGCCCGTTACCACTTGCCTTGTTGTTTCGCGCTTTCATACAATGATCGGCATTGATAAGACCATCACCGCCTGAGACCTGGAACGCTTCAGCCGCATTCATTGGGTATTCTTGCTTAAATGCTTTTCCCCCATCAACGCCATCGGTTGTGAGTTCTGCTACTTTCATTCTTCGCCAAAACAGTTGTTCATCAGTTAGGCTGTATATTTCTTTTAGACCCTGTTCGTCATCATCAATAACGAATCCATCGGGTAACTTCTTTTTGTATTCACTCTGCCAAAACCAAGGAACAAAAATAGCCTGAAACTCTGATAAACCTTTTTCTGCTAATTTCCATTGCTCATGGAAGAAATTCCCAACCCCATTTGCTGTACTTTCCCAAACCACCTCGGTTCCATCACCATCAGGCACAGCCTGCATAATCCCTTTTGTGTGGTTGCTGGCATTCATCCAGAACGCGACCTCTGAGCCGTGGAAGTATTGTATAGTTTGGCCTCGCCCTACTTCTTTATTGCCTGCCGTACCGATCTTGTAACCAGAATCCAGCTTATCGAAGAGTAATTCTTTAGCGTTTGCAGCACCTACCGAGGGTTTAACAGAAGGAGGCAGATTATTACAGTATCGCTCTGTCATCTCGAATAGAGCGTTAGTCGACTCACCGTCATGTGTCAGTATAAAAGCTCTAACGCCGTGATTGTGAGTAGTTCGCCAAATGAATCGGCCACCAACATAAGTAGATGCTCCTTGCTGCCTTCCTTTTAACAGTATGGCCCTGACCTTTCCTGTATTTTTTAGCTGCTCTTCAATCCTGGAGTGGATATAGGTCTGGGCCTCATTCAAAACAAGATTTGTTAACCCTTCATTCTTTGTTCTTATGCGTAAACAATTCTTAGCATAAAAGCTAAAATCATTTTTTAACCTGATTCGTTTCTGTCGCTCAATATCATTCAAGTGACTTCAACCAATCTTCGTGAGATACCTCAACGTTAGTGTTTTGTATCTCTTGTTTGTCAGTCCAGCCGAAATTGTTTTTCAGGTTAAATATAACGCCTGTAACTGTATTCCCATACAGTCTTTGTTCTAAGAAAGTCTCTACTTTTGACTTGGCTCTCTTTACCGAGGGGAAGTACTCTTCTTTTTTGCCATAGTTTAATAGCGTTTTTCTATCTATATCAAGAGATATTGCGAGACCTGACATAGTGGGCAAATACTCACCTTCAAAAAACGCATCAACAGCAAAATAGTTGTCAATTGCCGCCTCTAATTCCTCTACTGTTTTGTATTTCATCGGTTGCCCACCTGCCATAAAATTACCCCAATACCGAAAAAGTTGCAGTTGCACCAATAAAAAACTTCGGTGTCACATCGTTGTATTCGCCTTTAACTTTCCAGCTTCCAGCCTGATCTATATCACCTGATTTTGTCGTGTACTCGAAATATTCATTAGCAGCAAACACTTCACCCGTATCTGGATCGGTCGCTGGAATACCTGGTGCACTAACACCACCTGCTTTATTTACACTTAAAACTGCTAAGTTTGGCTTAGTAAAAATCAGCGTCAAATCTGAGTTAGCAGTCATGTCGAAATCTGCGTTAACTCTGAATATTTTTCCTATCTCACCACTTCTGATTGTCATGTTTTGTCCTTAGCTGCAAAGTATGCTTGATAAATAAATGTCATCGCCGTTAATTGGTGCCGTCAAGTACTCGCCCTCACTGTCTATCACGCTGCTTAGATAAGTAGCGTCTGAATCAATAGCGCCCTGAAGAAAAACGCTTTCACTTATTTTAGAATTTAGATAAGTGTAGCAATCCGGTGAAGTAAACGCCGCCACAATGAAAGTAGCATCAGTGAAAGACGTTGAGTACGAAACGTTATCGGCAGTTAGAATGTAGTCTCTTATAAAGCTAACCGCATCGCCACCCAGTGTATAAGTAGCAACATCAGCATTCAAGGTTGTAACGGGAGTTACTGTGAAAGTAACCGCATCACCGCTTAAGCTATAGGTGCCAACATCAACAGGGATAGTTCTAGCAATTGGGAATGATACAGTATCACTGCCTAAACTATATGTAGCTGTATCTGCGCCTAGAGCATAGGCCGCTGTCGTTGTGAAGGTTACCGCATCACTACCAAGGGAATAAGTCGCAACGTCAGCCGCTAACAACCCACCCTTAAAGAAATCAACCGAGTTACTACCCAGTGTATAACTTGCAGTACCCGCTATAAAAATGTGACTCCGTAACAGGTTTACAGTATCACTGCCGAGAGTGTACGTTCCTACGTCTGCGCTTATTGTTGCGCTCGCCGCACCTGCTGCTGTGAAGTAGTACGGGTCTGTGGCTGGCTTGAGAATTTGGTAGGGGTTGCGTGAAAGTGACTTGGATTGACAATCGCTTATAGCTTTCTCGCCAACCATTAAGAGCGATATTTGC
>JBEQLM010000222.1:0-3343 GCA_040325975.1 Gammaproteobacteria bacterium
CTCTTAATGCATAATGCATGCCTACTTTTGAAAAAACTTATTTACCCCTTAAATTCAAGTGGTTATAAATATGTCTTTAAAAAAAGGAGAGAAAACAAGCAGGAATTTAAACATCATGTTCAAACTTCAATAAATCAATTGATCGAATTGTTCAACAAATAAAATAGAGGAATAAAATTGAACTAATTATTCAAAAAAAGGAATTAGACTCATTTTATTACTGCAGCGCGTACGGGTACGCGGTGCGTGTTTACACGGTTTTTTAGGAAGACATCGAATTGCACCACGTTATATGCCTTTCCATCTTTAAGACTGTAACAATCAGCGCAATCGAGTGTGAACGACTCCTCTGATTAACATCAGTATTAATCGTGATTTTCCAGATAATATTGCTGAGTTTTACGAATACTTTCTAAAATCACTTTAGGATTATGCGGCGCAGATAATACGGCCTGTAGATGGCCATCCGGATTTAATAACAGTAATGAAGCACTGTGTTTCATCATGTAATCATCATTAGTTATATCGCCACTGGCACCAGGTACTTTTTTATAATACACCGCCAATTGTCTGGCCAGATCATCAAGCTCTTCTTCATCACCCGTGACACCAATAAAATTTTTATTAAAATAATGAACGTATTGATTCAATGAATCTATCTGATCACGTTCTGGGTCTATGGAAATAAAAACCACTTGTGGTGGAATTAAGTTTTTCTGCTGCATCAGAGAAACAGTGTGTTTTAAAGAAAGCAGCACAGTCGGACACACGTCAGGACACTGGGTATAACCAATAAACAAAAGACTCCAGCCAGCTTTTAAATGATCCTGATTAAAAACCCGATTATGGCTCTGCAGAAGCTCAAATTCTCCAATATCTTTTGCCATTGGCAGAATCATTCCCTGTATATCAGGTGGCGACTGTTTTATAGTTTTGCTCGCCTCATGATTGTTGTTTTGTTCTTTATGTTCAGGTAGCTGCGCCATACCTGGACTAATGAACAAGCAACAAAACAGACATAAAGTTATCCGTCTTCGAAAATAAATTTTCATATGTCAGACAAATATCCTAATAAGTTTCACTGTGCAACCCATGCATTAATGCTTAAAAAACTTAGCGCAATCTTTCTTCTTATATAGAACGACTCAATGCAATCGATTTCCTGCACAATAAAATAACAACTATTTTTATTTATTGTTACGCTGACTTCTCACCAACGCCAGACCTAATAGAAAAAACAATATGGCAACGCCAACAGGTAGACCATAGACCTTGGTTTTATCAGGCTCCATTGGTAGCAGTAACCAGTACCAGCTGGTGAGTGTATGTTTGGAACCTGCTTCGCCATTATTGCCGTCCCAGTTTGCAAATGAGATAGGGATAAACTGACCTTCATTAAAATTGATTTCACCGCTATTTTCATTAGCTGTTCGTGAGCGCTTCATTAACACGCGCCACTGACCATGATGCCATCCACCGGATACAGTAACACCCGCATCCACTGCATTGACTTCAAGTTTTTCATTTGGTCCTTTACCGGTAAATACCATGGTCTGAGCTGGCACAGCTGGCTCAACACGTCCGGCATTCCAGTACCAGATGGATGTATTGCTTTTTGCATCGCCGTGGCGGTACAGTGGTTTGCTTACCACAGGCTTAGTTTCAAACGCACCTTCTTTAGGAAACTGAATAGCAAAAGCATCAGAATGCATTTCATGGCTGTCGTCGTGAATTTGTGTGGATACTTTTTCACCAGGACGACTATCGGTACGATCATTTACCTCCAGTAAAAATGCAATCTCATCTTTGTTGTACATAACACGCGTGGTAACAGCATCGGTCAGAGGAGTAAACAAACGCTCGTTTTTAATGATATTGGGAACCATGCGCATGGTTTCCGCTTCCACCTGACTCCAGCGTTCATCATCAATACTATTTGGCAACGCGTCTTCAACTCTTATAGCACGAATAACGCCATCGCCAACTGGTGTTGATTTTTCTCGTAGCGAGTACACATAGTTAGCCACGTGCCAACGATCTTCTAACGAAATTGGATCTTTATTGCCTTCTTCCACTGCTCGGTGTGCTGGCATAGGCGTACCAAGAATACCTATAGACAAACGCTGGTAGATTCGTTTGATGGTTTCATCCTGGGATTTTTCGCCATCAACCTGAGTGACACGCCATGTCCAGGGTTTAGTTAAATCCCGAGGCCATAAACGATTACCCCAGTCGTCTTCCAGTTTTTTACCCGAGGTAATATTACCTCGACCTTCAACACCGTGGCATTCCTTACAAACTTTAAAGGCAAGCTTACCCTTAACAATGGAATCTTCGTTGTAGGCTATTTGCCCATCCACCGGTTCAATGTCCGTAATGACTTTAAAATCCTTTTTCAGATAATGACCGTCATCATCAAAATCTTCATCTTCGGCTTCTTCTGGTGACCAGCTCGCTGCTGTGTCGAATTGTTTGATAACTGGAATTAGTTTTTTAATATCCTTATCGTTTATCAAACTTTTCCACGCTGGCATGCTTGTGCCAGTTAAACCATGCTTAATGGTGTCGAATAAATCTTCATCCCTTGGTGGCAATGTGCCTGGCGATGTTTTGTATTTGAATAAACCCAGACTGAAATCACGAGGTTTTGGATACATGAATTCTGCAGCGGGACCATCACCCATGCCGGTTTCACCATGGCAGACTTCACAACGGAATTTATAAAGATCTTCACCAGACATGTTTTTACGCGATGCAAGAATTTCATCCTTCATGCCGGTAACGGCAGCAGATATTTCCTGATCCCACATGCGCGGTACCTGGCCGACATAATCATAAAGGAAGGTAATTAAATTCCATACGTCAGCCTCTTCCAGCATTTCATGCCACACTGGCATAGCAGAATTCCACGGCGTACCTTCTTTAGGCAAGCCAGGGCCACCGGTGGTGATACGCCAGAACAAAAAAGCCTCCTGTAATTGCGCAATCGTACCTACGTCCTGAAAATTCGCTGGCAGTGGATTAAAACCCCTGGCAAATGGTCCATTGCCGTCTAACAAATCACCGTGACAATAAAAACAGTTTTGATAATATTTTTCACGACCCGCACTAACTGCTTCATTGTAAATTTCTTTTGCCGCTGCTGGTTCAGTTTTCAGCTTTTCAACAACTTCTATACGTACCGGATTTTCCAGCTTGGCTAAATCATAATTCTTGCCGTATATTTTTAATTTAGACGGTGGCGCAGGATGTACCTGTCGCAGCTCTACAGGGGAATCAAAATTAGGCTTCACAACACCGTAAGTAGTGTAAGCGATTATGCCGGGTATCGCGATCAACAATG
>JBEQLM010000223.1:0-3336 GCA_040325975.1 Gammaproteobacteria bacterium
GGGCCGAGACCACCCTTGAGCGTCATGCCGTGACAGGAGCCGCAGTCCTGTTTTAGCAAATGTGTGAGTTCGATCTGGCGCGATGATGAGACTTCTGCTAATGCCAGTCCGGAAATACACATAAGACTAACTGTGAGCAACTGCGTTCTTAGCATAAGTCGTTTCTTCTAGTGTGTGCTGAAACCAATCGAGCTCCTCTGCCAGCGCGACCACTTTACCAATAATAATCATAACAGGGGCTTTCAGGCTAGATTGAGCCACTGCATCATGCAATTGGTCTAGTTGTGACAGAACACGCTGTTGATTTTTTGTGGTGCCATTTTCAATAGCGGCAGCCGGGGTTGATGGGCTAAGGCCTGCATCGATTAGTGATTGAGCGATTAGTGATAAATTACCGATGCCCATGTAGATAACCAGTGTGCAGTCGGGATCTGCAACACGTTGCCAGTTGATGTCCAGTGGCTCATCATTTTTGAAATGGCCGGTGATAAAACGAACACTACGGCTCAGGCCACGATGAGTCAGTGGGATACCGGAATAAGCGCTGCAACCGGAAGCGGCGGTAATACCCGGCACCACTTCAAAGGCAATATTATGTTGTTTTAGGGCAATAACCTCTTCACCGCCGCGACCGAACATATAGGGGTCACCACCTTTAAGGCGCACCACATGGCGACCTGATTTGGCGAGGTTGATAATGGTTTCGTTGATTTGATCCTGTGGAACACAGTGTTTACCGACTTCCTTGCCGACAGAAACACGGCTGATACCTGTGGGAATTAAATCGAGAATATCTGTAGAGACAAGACGGTCATAAACAACCACATCGGCTTCCTGAAGCAAACGTACTGCTTTAACTGTCATCAGTTCAGCATCTCCAGGTCCAGCACCAACCAGTGAAACGAAGCCATTCTTTCGCATAAAAAAACCATCAGTAGTTAAAAATTTGGGTGAGATTTTCATTGCTGATTATGTACTCTCACATGAGTGCAATGATGGCTTGATTAGGGCTGTATGTCATTGATTTAGGTCAAGGCGTACCGTAGTAGACCGGTTCTAAAATGAAAACGGCTTAAGTACTAGTGATATTTATGAAAATCAATAGGTTACAGCAGTTGAAGAATTTAAGAATAACGATCAAAAGGTTATTTATTGGAGGCAGTTGTGTGGCATCTATCGCAATATAACAGGTTCTAATTAATTCTTAAGTGTGACCGTACAAATGAATCCCTGACTCTGCTCATGTTGCTTAAGAAACCTGCTGCAGAAACATTCTACTCCTCAGTTTCTTCTGGCTCCTTATGATGAGCAATGTTCCACCTTCTAGCTGCAGCCACCGCTTTCTTTAAAAGTCTGGTGGAAGCATGAAAACCATCCAATGCAGCCTTAAAATCCTGCTCAGCCTGGCTGCGTTTTTTTACAGCTTTTTGAATTAATGTCTGTGCTTCTTCACCAGTATCACCTTTATCAATGCCCCATTTTTTTGCCCTGGCAAAGAAGGAGTCATTGATAATATGTGCAGTCTCCATATCATCTTTAATTTTTTTCACTGCCTTATCTTCGCTGCGTGACATTTTTATCGCTTTATTAATGGCGGTATTGAGTTTGCGAAGTGCTAAAATGGCGTTTTTATACTCTCTATCTTTAATCTGTTTAGCAATCTCATCTTTGCTTGCTCTTGCACGCTCTAATATTTCGATGGCTTCAGTATTTCTACTTTCTATTATCGTTTGTGTATTTGTTCCGCTCAGAAGTCGCTTGTCGATATAATCAAATTGACGAATGACTGATCTTTCAAGTTTTTGCTGGGTCATTTCGGGGGTGGTGGTGCTTGTGTTTTCAGCAAATAGTGTATTGCAAATAAAGAAGAAAATTGCCCCAATTACACCGAGTACTAGTTGTCTTCTGATCATTGTTTTAACCTCACCCTTGCTCTTTTGAGCTTTCAAGGCGTGCAAAGATCATCGGATATATCTTCTCTTTGCACTGATGCTTGTTTGTATCAATCATAGATACAGTTCTCGCTCTTTTTACAGGCGGCCTCTTTCTTTTTATCGTGGCAGCGAACACAATCTTCCAATGGAAAAGCGACCTTACCGTGACATTCTCCACAGTATTTACCTTTACCCATTTCCTTCATGGTCATTTTGGTATCACCAGCGGTTCGTACAAAACGTTTTGGGTGACAGCTTTTACAGTTCAACCACCAGGTATGCAGTGTGTGTGGGAAAACCACATTGGCGAGAGTATCGCTTTTAGTTTTGATTAGGATTTCCTCAATATCTTTTTCGCCTTCCTTATCAAATTCATAATGAACCGGTGACCCGTTTAGATTGATTATAATTCTTGTTTGCCATTTACCGTAGTCTTCTGAAGCAATGTAACATTGAATTTAGATTTTGTCTGCTTTTCTAAGGCATACCTATCACAGCACACCCAAAATGAATGCGCACTGTGAACGATTTAATCGCACGATTCAGGAGGATTTTGTCGATTACAACAAGGAATTATTGTTCAGTGATCTGGCCGCATTTAATGAAAAACTGGCTGACTGGTTAGTCTGGTATAACTACTAACGACCCCGCTATAGCTTAGATCAAACTCCGCAGTTATAATACTCATCAAACATCAACCAAAGTGCTGTATGTGGTGGATTTATACATCACTTGGTTTTAAGTGATTAGCAGCCTAGAATACCTGATTGATCCTGTGTATGTGCAGGAAGGAACTCCTGGTCTTGGCTTGTGGGAGGATAATGTGGTTTTTGTTATCTTGATAGCTGACTAGTGGGTAATACTATTTTCATATAAGAGACTTTTTATGAATAAGAATGCAAGCATGTTTGGTTTTTCTCTGATTATCCTCACACTGGTAGTGGCTGTAATATTAGGTTTTATGGCTGGCCCCACTAGTCCGTTAACGTGGTTATTGGTAGCCGTGTTAATTGCAATCCCCTTCTTGTACAGAAAAATAGCCGCAAAAGATTTTCTGGAGTGGAAGGATGAATACAGTGTTGGTATCGATTCCATAGATCAGCAGCATAAAAAATTGATCAATCTGATCAACCAGTTACAGACTGCAGTGAAATATTCCACGGGTGAGGAATTTGAACGCGAAGCTTTAGATGAGCTAGTGGATTACACCAAGACCCACTTTAGTTATGAAGAAGACATGATGGAGCAGAATGGCTATCCTGATTTTGAGCCACACAAAGAGCTGCATGTGAAAATGATCAAGAAGGTTGAAGAAGTGCTGGCTGAGTACGAGAAAGACAGTGATACAGCTATGGAAAACGCGCTCAATTATCTCAGTGAATGGCTGATCAATCATATCAAC
>JBEQLM010000224.1:0-3326 GCA_040325975.1 Gammaproteobacteria bacterium
CAAAAAAGCCGAATAAGTGACTATTTCCAGCACTCTCGCTGAAAACAACAAAAACAGGTACAATATCGACCTTTTTACGGGCAGGCTCAACCAGCGACACAGATCGACCGCAGCCGCCAAATACTAGATTCATAAAGATATAACAGGAGCACACCATGTCTCAAAAACACCCTATTGTTGCCGTAACCGGTTCATCAGGCGCAGGCACATCCACCGTAAAACATGCGTTTGAGCAAATCTTCATTCGCGAAGCCATTACCCCCGTTGTTATCGAAGGCGACAGTTTCCATCGCTACGATCGTGCGGCGATGAAAGATGCCATGGCAAAAGCCGAAGCCGAAGGCAATAACAACTTCAGTCACTTTGGCCCAGAAGCTAACGTCTTCGACAAACTCGAAGGCTTGTTCAAAAGCTACGGCAAAAATGGCACCGGCCAACGTCGTCTTTACCTGCACAGCGACGAAGAAGCTGTGCCTTATGAAGGTTTGACCCCCGGTCAATTTACTCCATGGGAAGACATTCCAACTAACACCGACCTGATGTTTTACGAAGGCCTGCACGGCGGCGTAGTCTCTGACGATGCTGATGTTGCCCAACACGTTGATCTACTTGTCGGTGTTGTACCCAGTGTAAACCTTGAGTGGATTCAAAAAATTCACCGTGACAACGCTGAACGCGGCTATTCAGAAGAAGTGATCGTTGACACCATCATGCGTCGCATGCCGGACTACATCAATTACATCACACCTCAGTTTTCACGTACTGATATTAACTTCCAGCGCGTCGCTACGGTTGATACTTCAAATCCATTCATCGCACGTGATATTCCAACACCGGACGAAAGCTTCATCGTTATTCGTTTCCGCGATGTTGTAAAATTCAACACCGACTTCCCTTACCTGTTGAGCATGATTCCAAACTCATTCATGTCACGCCGCAACACACTGGTTGTGCCAGGTGGAAAAATGGGCCTGGCCATGGAATTAATCCTGACCCCGATCATTCACGAGATGCTCGAAAAAGCAAAATAACCCGCGACTTCATCGTGATTTAAAAAGGCCCGCATTTAGCTGGCCTTTTTTATGTCTGTTCTATTTTCCGTAGTACACTTATGCAATGCCCAGGACACCACTCATTGATGCACACTGCCACCTCGACTTTATCAACTTCGACAAAGATCGTGATGAGGTTTTAAAGCGTGCAAAACAAAACGGCATCAGCGATATTATTATCCCTGGCATATCTGCAAACAACTGGCCAAAAATAAATACCCTGTGCGAACAAAATAAAAACCTTCACCCCTGCTACGGACTTCATCCTTACTGGGTAGATCAACACAAAGAAAGCGATCTTGAAAAACTAAAACAATATATCAATAACAAGCCCTGTGTCGCCATCGGCGAATGCGGTCTCGATTACCGACCCGAACAGGCTGACAGAAAAAAACAGCAATATTTTTTTGAAGCACAACTGGATATCGCCCTGGAAAAAAAACTTCCCGTCGTCATTCACTCTGTACGAGCTACCGAAGACGTCATCCAACAATTACGCAAACGCCCCGAACTTAAAGGCATGGTACACAGCTACTCCGGCAGTTACGAACAAGCATTACAATTAATTGAAATGGGTTTTTATATTAGTCTTGGCGCAGCTATCACTTATCCACACGCCAATAAAGCACGCGCTACTGCCGGCAAGATTCCGTTAACCGCATTGCTTATCGAAACCGATGCACCCGATCAAACAGACGTCTCACACCAGAGCGAGCGAAATGAACCCGCTTATCTCGTTGAGGTACTAAATGCTTTATGCAAACTGAGAAAAGAAGCCCGCGAAACTATTGCGCAACAATCAAATTTAAATACTAAATTATTATTTAATCTTATTTAATCATTATCGTAATGAAAACAAGTTGAAATCCACGCTATAACTGGTAACAGATAATCTATAATTACCGTATCACCCGTGTAAAGTTATCACTTAAGGCTCGGAAAGAAACAAACAGCACTCCAACGAGGTAATACATGTTTTCATCCAATACCGTTATGCAGTCGATGGTTCATGATTTTCACATAGACAACATGATGCGCTACAGCCAGTTTGTGCCACGACTGTATAATCTGTGCCTGTCACTGGGTTTCGAGGCTGGCAATATAATGCCTTCACGTGCTTTCTGCTCGGATGAAAATCAGGGCTTTCCCATTATTCTCATTGCCAAGCATTTCGGCGCTTTTCCTTTTAATCACGGACGAGTTGGCGGAATCCTTGCAGCCGATCGACATGGACCACATGCGCAGCACGGCAAAGATCTGGTGATTATTCAGGCCAGCCATGTTGGCTACGATCCGGAAACTGAAACATTCGGTCACTATTGTCGGCTACAAACACTGGATAACAGGAAATCAATCACCTGCGGCAAGATAGGCGATGTGCTCCAGTGGTATCAGGACGAGTATCAATTTGCACAAAACAATATCTACCTTGATAAAGAGGGTGATAATCGCACAATTACCATTGATAACCAGTTACTGGACATCCATCGCACAGACGGTTTATTTCTAGATTTAGATAGAATAATCATGCTAGAAGATGGCAAACCAAAACTACTTAGAACCCTGAGCACATCACGCGTCTACCTTGCATCAAAAGAATTTTGTAAATTATTACCAGATAGCGCCTGGCAAGAAGGACGTCGCATTAATATTTGCAATTACCTTGAGCCAGAGATGTTCACTTTCCAACGTCGTATCAACACCGATGTTGAAGGACATAATCATCTTGAAAACAACCTTATCAACGCCATGCCGTGGATTGTTACATCACCGACTCCGTTACTGATTGCAGCCCAGTTCAATACACAATCAGAATTTGACCGCAGCTATCGCAGCATCGTAAAAGAGCAGGAATACCGTGGCAAAAACTTACTCTATATTTCCTGTTTGAATATTGATATATCTCCGCAGGAAGGCCAGTTGTTTCCACTAACCAAATGTATTCCCTGGGCCGCCTACATCCAGTCCAGTGACGGCAGCTCTCGCACCCTTGAGCAATCTGAAATTACTGAGCAGCTAATGCAACAAAGTACCGAAAACCCTGACCAGATTGATCTAGAGGCCGCGATTCAGCAAATGATTGATGCTCAGGAAATTAAAATAGCACTCTAATAGTTATTAATTTATGCAGGTGGTTATCACGGTTCCCTAAGGAACAGGCCGAAACTTTAAAGCTACTAGCGGCAAATCAAGGTCTGTACAATGGCTTTATTTCCGCCGGTTTAATTTGGGGCTCAATACATCCTGATTCAGTATTTGGTGCCCAAATAAATC
>JBEQLM010000225.1:0-3307 GCA_040325975.1 Gammaproteobacteria bacterium
TTGAGGTACTGCGCGCCGCATGGGGAAAGGGCTTCGACTACGACGCTGTCGACCGTGTCCTGCGCGACACGCCGGGCATTCGCTGGGTCTGGTTCGTCCATTGCGAAACCTCCACCGGCGTGCTCAATAATATCGCGATGCTAGGCGAAGTCTGCAAACAGCATGATCTGAAATTATGTCTGGATGGAATCAGCAGTATTGGTTCCTGTGAAGTTGATCTGAATAATGTTTACCTAGCAACCGCCGTTAGCGGCAAAGGGGTTGGCTCACTGCCCGGTCTGGCCATGGTGTTTTGTCGTGATGATGTCGTATCGGGTAATAGCCGACTGCCAAAATATTTCGACCTCGGTTACTACAAAGAAAAACAGGGCATACCGTTCACCATTTCATCCAACGCCATTTATGCTCTGAACGCGGCAGTCAAAAATGGCAACTGGCCAGTTCGGTTTGAAAATGCACGGCAATGGTCAGAGGAAATACGAAAAGAAATTGAAGAAATTGGATTATCCGTTCTGGCAAAAAAACACTGCCGTGCACCGCATATCACCACCATCGTATTGCCTGAAACCATATCCTCGCTGGATATAGGAAAGTTATTAGAGGATGAAGGTGTGCTGGTCAGTTATCGTAGCGAATATCTAATTGAAAAAAATTATATACAGATTTGTTTCATGGGCGAATGCCAGAAACCAACACGAATAATCAGTCATTATTTACGTGAGGCGATTGGCTTAGCTGTTAGTTAAATAGCCAGAGTCATTAAACAGGTTTGCGGTGCGGTAAAAGGGGGGGCTTTAATTCCGACGTGTTTTGTATTTTAAAAGCACGTAGGTACGATTAGCGCAGCGTAATCGTACGAATGTTAATCATCCCAGTCAACACCAACATCCAGTTCACCACGACAGTCAAAACGCAGATTTAATTTGCGTTGGATCAGTTGCTCGAATAAAAGATACAAATTGATTACAGGATTTCCCGTACAAGATTTCTGATCACCATTCTTGACTGATTACCTTCGTGAATGGTGTCTACCTCTATACTGAACCTGCATCGCTCACCTGTGGGTGTTACGACGGTGAGATCGTCAATATCCGCGGTGGATTCCATCCGATGTCGGCCATATTCCGGACCATACTTGCGTGGTGGCAGACGAGTATTGATTAACGCTTTGATATTCGTGACGCCCTGGATGTCACCGAAAGGTGAAGCCGTTGACCACAACGCATCAGGATGAAACAGGTTGACTGCACCACCGGCATCTCGCCTGTCTACACAATCGAGAAATCGCATCAAAAGCAATCGTTTGGAATTTCGTGCAGCATAGCTGGTGTGAAGTAATGCCTGTGCGTGAACAGAATTCGGTTCCTTCAATTCAGTTGCATACAACTTTTGAATGTCCTGGTTTTCATACGAACGACGTCGCGGCACATTTTTGTCTATGGCATAAATGGCTTGCATGCGTTTTTCCAGCACAAACGGATCCATGGATTTGGGTTCGCCACCACCACCCAGGCAGCCACCAACACAGGCCATGACCTCAATGGCGACGTACTCATCTCGCCATGATTCCGTCTCTAACAAATGTTGCGCAGCTGCGATGCCATTACATATCGCGACTTTGCCTATACCGGGAATCTCGGCGATTTTCATGCCCTTGCCTACGCCGCGGAGTTGATGCCATTCCAACGGAAGCGCGTTCTCATCGTCGATGAAATGGGATGCTGTACGCACAATCGCTTCCATGACTCCACCCGATGCGCCAAAGATCTGTCCAGCGCCAGTGCTTTCACCAAGCGGATGATCGAATTCACCCTCTTCCGACAGTGCGCCAAACGCAATACCGCGTGCCCTGATCATTCTAGCCAGTTCGCGTGTTGTAAGAACATGATCTAAATCGCCAGATACACCAGGCCGCACAGCCTCATCTTTTTTAGCAGTGCAGGGCATCACGCTGACAACGTAGGGCTCTGTCTTGCCCTCTGCGAATTCAGGACCAAGCGTGCGTGCGAAGGCGCCCCGTTTCGTGAGTGCACCATGCATTTGTTGTGGAGATTTTGTCGTGCTCAGGTGTGGCAGAAGATCAGGCCGGTTGATCTCAACCCAGTTCACCCATCCCGAACAGCAGGAATTAAAAAGCGGTAAGCTCTTCTGCTTCTTTAGGCGCGCCACAAACTCTGTTGCTTCCTCAACGATCGTCAAATCAGCACCAAAATTGGTATCAAACACGTAATCAAAACCCAGCTGTCTCAGCGCATTGATCAGTCTGCCCGTGCTCACGGTACCGGGTTTCATGCCGAACTCTTCACTAATGGCAATACGCGTTGCCGGTGCAACCTGTACTGCAGATACACGTCTACGTGCATCAAGGGTATGAAGAACATCGTGCCAGTGTGGCGTCTCGATCAAGGCGCCGACTGGGCACACAAGCGTGCATTGACCGCAGGAGATACATTTAGTGTCAGCAAGAGATTGATCGAAAACGGTGACGGGCAAGCGGCCTGATCCGCGTTCTGCAAATCCGATTACGTATTGTTGTTGTCCCGCATCGCCACACGCCTCTACACACAAGCCGCATTCAATGCATTTTGACAGATCACGCCAGATACTCGGTGATGTGTGGTCAGTCAGTATATGCTCCGGATGTTCTACTGAGCCCATCGGAATTTTTTCCCAGCGGTCCTCTAATTGATTCTCGCTAACAAGACTCTGAAACTTGCAAGACCCGTTTACTTCACATCGCATGCAGTCGTTTGGGTGACGTGCCAGCAGCCATTCTGCATTTGTTTTTCGAAATTCCTGAAGATCTTTGGTATCAGTAGCAACAACATCACCCTCTTTCGCCTTCGTCACACAGGCTGCTTGTGGCTTGTCTTCTCCATCAACTTCGACGAGACACATGCGGCATACCGCATGGGACGGCAGACGAGGATAGTGACAGAGCGTGGGAATATACACGCCAGCTTCCCTGGCCGCATCGAGCAATGTCGAGCCCTCTTTTAACTCGACAGTTCTACCATTAACAGTAAGCTTGATCATTGACACGAAACTGAAATAGTAATTTTGTTGTGTATTTATTCATTTTTTTGCACATCACGTTTAAGGTAAGTCGCAGCATGAGTATATATCAGGAAACACATATCTGGTTAGCCCATAGGCTGGGTTGAATGTTGTTTATGAAACTCAACAGCTTTATTAATTTATAGATGTTGGGCTACGGCAAAAAACGCCTAACCCAACCTACCGCGCTAGCCCTATATGCAAAAAAATGAATGAGGGGCTAACCCTTAATTCTCGATTACCTTGCTAC
>JBEQLM010000226.1:0-3305 GCA_040325975.1 Gammaproteobacteria bacterium
AATGATGAAAATGTAATTGATTTTTATCCAAGAGGGCAGGAGCCAGTCCTGTTTTCTAAAATTACTGACCATGAAAGAGAAAAGCCATGGGTTATTTTTGTGCACGGATTCAACCAGGAACCACTCGATAATATAGACAAGGCCAGAGCTTTGGCTGCTTACCATGGTGTTAATGTCGTTGCATTTGCCTGGCCATCCAAACCACTGGACAAATCAATGCACTGGGATGATACATGGAAGAGTATAGCCAAAGATGCATTAGCAGATGTATCTGGCAGTACAATGCTAATTAATCTAATCAAGCGTAGTGTTACCAGTTTCCTTAAAGATAAATGGGATAACTATGAGCCTGCCATTAAAAATGCAGAGCAGTCTAACGTTGATTTGATTGCGGCGATAAATCTAATTAGTGGGCATTTGAAGGCAAGTAAGCCACCAGTTCTATTGGTTCATAGTATGGGTAATTGTCTTCTGGAAAATACCATGGCTAACATTGAAAGCCTTCCAATGAAATTTAGCAATATAGTTTTACATCAGGGTGATGCGGACTCGCCTGATTATGCCTGGGTTAGCAAGCTATTAGATAATCTTGATACTAGTCTTGAGAATCCTGCCCAAGCATATCTTACGATCAACTATGCTGATTTCGTTCTTGGTGCATCAACAACAAGACGGTTTATTTTAAATACTAAAGAGAATGCCAACTTGAGCGCAGAGCGCATTGGTCAAATACGCAGCAATTATCGTGATTGTGGATTCGCATACCTTGATTTTAGTGATGGCCAATGGGTTGATAATGAACATGAATTTTTTCAGTTACCAAAAGATAAAACAAACGATAAAGTTTATGAGTGTTTACATAAAATATTGAAAGGACTGCCAGATGAACTGCCTGAAGTTGAACGTAAGTCAAGGTCTGGTTTCACAAGAATACCTGCAGGTAATGCCGGTATTCACCTCTATAGACTTGAAGAAATTATTCACCCTGCGGATGATGATTTTGAGGGTTATACCTCTTTACAGGAATATGACGATAACCATCGGCCTCATACTGATAATGATCCAGATATGTTTGGTGATGAATAACTCTAACTTTATTTAGAGTTAACATTAAATAACAAAATAAAAGGAGATAACTAATATGCCAAATATTAATGATTTTTTAAAACCAGAATCAGCAGTGACGTCAGGTGCTGCAGGTGGTGTCATTATGACTGTAGCCTCAACATTATATGCGCAGTTTGAAATTGACCCCAGGATATGTGCGCTAGTTATGAGTGCATTAATCAGTTTTGCTATTATCTACAAGATAAAAGAGCAGTTGCCATTAAAAATGGTATATCTATTAGTTAATACGGTTGTTATTTTCTCTGTTAGCGTCGGCAGCAATACACTGGTTAGTAAATCTACTAATGAACCAATAGCTTTTTCTCTGCCCGATATAATTCCAAGTGCGCATGCACACGACACTGGCAATGAACATACACATGAATCTCATGTTACCGATCTTGATACCAGTAGCCAGAATGCCGAAGAAATGCAGAAAACTATTGAACAGCTACAGAAAAAACAGGCTGAACTTGAGCTTCAGTTAAAACAGAATAGTGCTGAACCTAATCACAAGAAGAAGAGATCTTTTACCGATAGTTGGTATTAATACATTAGAAAAACAGGGTCAGAACACAGTTTTCTCTAATATTAGAAAATACTGTGTTCTGACCCCAATTATCATCAGGATTTAAAGTGCGGGAAGCTACCCTTTAAAGCTCAAATGTAACGTAGAAGGTAGCCTCCTTTATTTCGATAAAACTTAAGAATAGGGATTTGTTTTATGAATACATCTATCGGTTGTAAAAGAGGGTTGGGGATTTGTCTTTCTGGCGGTGGCTTCAGAGCATCGTTTTATCACATTGGCGTATTAATTCAGATGGCTGAGCTAGGTTTGTTGCGTCATGTTGAAGTGATTTCTACTGTATCTGGTGGTTCCATTGTAGGTGCAGCTTATTTTCTAAAAGTTAAAAACTTACTGGAAAGTAAGACTGACGAGGAAATTTTTGACTGTGACTATCTCAATCTTGTGAATGAACTTGAAGCTGAGTTTCTTGAAGCAGTACAAAAAAATCTTCGTATTCGAACCTTTGCGAATCCTATTAAAAATATGAGGATGATGGCTTCCAATTATTCTCGATCTGATGCCATTGCTGAGTTATACGAAAAACATATCTACCATAGATATCTTAAGCCATCAGGTAAATGGCTTTCGATGCGCAATTTATTAATTGAGCCTGATAATCAAAAAATTTCACCTTGTGATGAAACGCTTGGCAATAGTAATAGAATAAACAAGATACCAGTGATCATACTAAATGCGACGAGTCTTAATTCTGGTCACAACTGGTATTTTTCTGGGCGTAGTATGGGTGAAGTTCCTCCACGAAATCATATTTTCAAGGATATTGATAAAAAAGATCGTTATCGCCGTATAAGGTATGAGGATATTAAAAGCGAGAAGAAGGATTTTCCTCTTGGAAGTGCAGTGGCGGCATCTGCAGGTGTGCCCGGTTTATTTCCTCCAATGTCTATATCAGGATTGTATGAGGGCCATACTGTGCAATTGGTTGATGGTGGGGTATTTGATAATCAGGGCGTTTCTGGTGCACTTGATCCACTGCATGTATGCCAGTCATTGGTTGTTAGTGATGCATCAGGGCAAAGTGAAGCGATTGATAAACCTGAGACAGGCCTTGTTAATGTGCTTGGTATTAGTAATGGTATTATGATGGGTCGTGTACGCGAAGAAGTTGTTAATGGCTTGAGCGAAACTGTTTCTAACCCTAATACGCACCCTAATAGTCTTGCTTTCTTTCATTTAACTCGTGGATTGTTTGCGAAAAATATTAATGTTATTGATCAGGACGTTAATGTTCAGTCTGATCAGAATCAACGAGCAGGTATTGTTTCGTCATTGGAAGAATTTAAGGTTCATAAGGATATGCAGACTGCTCTGGCTCATATACGTACTGACCTTGATTCTTTTACTCACGTAGAAGCAGGAAGCCTTGTTGCCAATGGTTATTTGATGTCGAAAAATCAGCTTGAAGAACTAAAACAGTCACTGCCTGATTCTACTTCACATGATAGTGCGGAGAGTAAACAACCTGAGCACTGGAACTATAAATGTTATATCGAAAAGCTAGAAAATAATGATAATCTTCTTTTATTGCACTTACAGATTGCAAATAAAATGTTTTTTAAGCCTTATATTCATTTGTTCAAAGGGACACTTGATATTAGAGATTCAATAG
>JBEQLM010000227.1:0-3293 GCA_040325975.1 Gammaproteobacteria bacterium
CCTGTTGATGGTCTCAATCTGGGCAATAGCCTCGATCAGTTCAGATTTGGCGCGGGCATAATCATAATCTGTTTTCTTATCTGCCATGGCGGCTTCAGCTTTCGCTTTGGCTTCCATTGCGGATGCTTCATCAAGATCAGCTGCGCGCATTGCGGTATCAGAAAGTATAGTGACAACGTGAGGCTGTACCTCAAGAATGCCGCCATTGACAAAGAACGACTGCTCTTCACCTTGCTGATCAACAATGCGAACTTCACCTGGCTTCATTTTTGTCAGCAAAGGTGCGTGTCTCGGCATAATACCGACCTCACCCATTTCTGCTGGTGCATAAAGCTCAGTGATGGTGCCGGAGAAAATTTCAACTTCGGCACTTACGATATCAACATGCATGGTCATGGCCATATTCATTCAACCCTGCCTTGCGGCTATTTCATACCCTTGGCTTTTTCGATAACTTCGTCGATACCACCAACCATGTAGAACGCCTGCTCAGGAAGAGCATCATGATCGCCATCTAAAATAGCTTTAAAGGCAGCAAGATTATCTTTCAATGAAACGTACTTACCAGGCGCGCCGGTGAATACTTCAGCAACGAAGAAAGGTTGTGATAAGAAGCGTTGAATCTTACGAGCACGTGATACGGCCTGTTTGTCTTCATCAGACAACTCATCCATACCCAGAATCGCAATAATATCTTTCAGTTCTTTATAACGTTGTAACAAACCCTGTACACCACGAGCGATGTCGTAATGCTCGTTACCCACTACATGTGGATCAAGCATACGTGATGTTGAATCGAGTGGATCAACCGCAGGGTAAATACCCAGTTCGGCAACCTGACGAGACAATACCAGCGTCGCATCAAGATGCGCAAAAGTGGTAGCAGGAGATGGATCGGTCAAATCATCCGCAGGTACGTATACCGCCTGGAATGAGGTAATCGAACCCGTCTTGGTAGAAGTAATACGTTCCTGAAGAACGCCCATTTCTTCCGCCAGTGTTGGCTGGTAACCTACCGCTGAAGGCATACGACCTAGCAGCGCAGATACTTCGGTTCCGGCAAGTGTGTAACGGTAGATGTTATCAACGAACATCAAAACGTCACGGCCTTCATCACGGAAATATTCAGCCATAGTCAAACCAGTCAACGCAACGCGTAGTCTGTTGCCTGGAGGCTCATTCATCTGGCCGTAAACCAAGGCTACTTTATCGAGTACGCCGCCTTCCTGCATTTCGTAGTAGAAATCGTTACCCTCACGAGTACGCTCACCAACACCGGCGAATACAGAGAAACCACTGTGCTCAACCGCGATGTTACGAATCAATTCCATCAGGGTTACGGTTTTACCTACACCCGCACCACCGAACAGACCGATCTTACCGCCCTTGGCGATTGGCATAACCAGGTCGATAACTTTAACGCCGGTTTCCAGAATTTCTGCAGCAGAACTTTGCTCTTCAAACTTTGGTGGCGCACGATGAATAGGCATAGTCGATTCATGACCGATTTCACCCTGGTTATCGATTGGCTCACCCAATACATCCATGATGCGACCTAGAGTTTTCTGCCCTACTGGCACTCTGATTGCATCGCCGGTATTTTTCACTTCCATTCCACGACGCAAACCTTCGGTCGCACCCATGGCAATAGCTCGTACTACACCATCACCCAACTGCGACTGCACTTCCATCGTTAAACCGGTTTCATCCAGTTTTAGCGCGTCGTAGACTTTTGGAATGGAGTCCCGTGGAAATTCGACGTCGATAACCGCGCCGATAATTTCAACTACGTTTCCGGTACTCATGATTGTATCCTCATAACTAATATTTAAATTCTGTTGTTGCTGCTTAGTGATTAACTAACAGCGGCAGCGCCACTAACGATCTCGGAAATTTCCTGAGTAATCGCAGACTGTCGTGCTTTGTTGTATATGGTTTGCAGTTCTTTAATAATATCGCCTGCATTATCGGTTGCGCTCTTCATCGCCATCATTCTGGCTGACATCTCACAGGCAATATTTTCAACTACTGAACGATAAACCTGTGACTCGATAAAACGTAACATCAGGCCATCAATAATTGGTTTTGATTCTGGCTCGTAAATATAATCCCAGTGATGCGTCAGCTCTTTATCCATGATGCCTTTAACCGGAATCAGCTGATGAACATTCGCAGCCTGCGTCATAGTATTGACAAAATCGTTGCTGACTAAATAAAGGCGATCAATCTTGCCTTCATCATAAGCGTCGAGCATGACTTTGACTGCACCAATCAACTCATCCATGCGGGGTGTGTCACCCAGTTGACTCGCTTGCGCAACTATTTGAGCTTTGAAGCGACTGAAAAAAGCAATGGATTTTTTGCCAATCGCACAGACATCTACTTCAACATCCTTCGCATCCCACTCGGCCATTTCAGTCACAGCGGCTTTAAACATGTTGGTATTCAAACCACCACATAAACCACGATCAGTTGAAACCACGATATAACCAACACGATTAACTACTTCGCGTTCGCTCAAGTATGGGTGCTTGTATTCAGGATGTGCCTGAGACAAATGCGCCAGTACGTTATTAATTTTTTCTGCATAAGGACGTGCAGCACGCATGCGATCTTGCGCTTTACGCATCTTGCTCGCTGCTACCATTTCCATCGCTTTAGTGATCTTCTGCGTGTTTTTAACACTGACGATCTTTGTGCGAATTTCTTTTGCGCCTGCCATTTAAATCTACCTGATTAAGTATTTATAATCTGAGCCTAAGCACAGACTCTAAAATACGCCCTTAGCTTTAAAGTCATCTAATGCTGCGCGCATACCAGTTTCAATCTCTTCATTGAAATCGCCAGTGTCGTCAATCTTAGCCATCAAATCTGCGTTGTTGCTCTTAATGTGTGCAACCATCGCGGCTTCAAAATCTACCACTTTATTTACTGGAACATCGTCCATGTAACCTTCGTTAGCCATGAACAAGGAGAAGCCCATTTCTGCAGTAGACATCGGTGAATACTGAGCCTGTTTCATCAATTCAGTCACTCGCTCACCACGTGCTAACTGTGAGCGTGTTGTTTCATCAAGGTCAGAGGCAAACTGCGCAAAAGCCGCCAGTTCACGATACTGAGCCAGCGCCAAACGAATACCGCCACCCAGTTTTTTAATAATGTTAGTTTGAGCCGCACCACCTACTCGTGATACCGACAAACCTGCATTAATCGCAGGACGAATACCGGCGTTAAACAAATCTGATTCCAGGAAGATCTGTCCATCGGTAATCGAAATAACGTTGGTTGGTACG